>CAYTXY010000013.1:4797-17144 GCA_964441355.1 uncultured bacterium | reverse complement strand
GATGAAGCGGAGGTGTTCCCCTTTGGAATCGCGGCAATGGACGACAGCGCCGACTCCAACCTCGTCGGCGGGGACATCTTCGGGAGTCAAAATTCGGGCGCGGGCGATCTGGTCGGAGAGAAGCTTCAATTCCGATTGGAGGCGGTCTCTTCTCTCCAGCGCCGCTTTGAATTCCGCATTTTCCCTCAAATCTCCAAGAGCGCGGGCCGCTTCGATTTCTTTCGCGTTGTGGACCGTTTCAACCGTTGCGATCTGCTGGATTCTAAGCTGAACTTTCTGGTACCCCTCGGGAGTGGTCCAAATGACGTTTTCATCGCCACTTGGGCCCTTGTCTTTTTCTTTCCGCAATCTTGCAAGAGAGGGGTGGACTACTTCAGCTAAGGAGTGAAGAATTTTAATGTCATGGTCAGTCAGCATGCTGCATTTCGTGGCAAGAAGTAGGTATTCCTTCGTTTCTTCGAGCGTAGAGTGCTGGAAGATTTCTCTCACGATTTTGTATCTGTCCGCTGTCAACAGGGCGATAATTTTTTTCGTTAAATCGCGATATTGGGTTTTTTGTTCCAAATGATCGAGAAGGATCATCAACCCTTCAAAGAAGCGGTTCTGACCATTAGAATCGGAGAAGGGCAATTTTGATTTTTTATCTACGATCTTTTGGAAATACCAAACGAAGATATCGGGGAAAGAGAGCGGATGGATCAAGAGGGAGCCCAGCTTTTGTTTTAAGGCATCATGAGTCGCAGGGGCATCCAATTCTGAGAGCAGAAAATCTCGGAGAAGATTTTGTTCGACAGTAAAAAGAAGGTCGAGGAAGATCTCTTGCCATTCTTTGCGGAGCGCGCGGACTCGTTGGAGCGCACGCTTTTGAAAAGGAAGCGCTTCGATGGACCGGATCGTCTCGGAGGGATTCTGAAGATGGGCGATCATTTCATCGATCTCGCCTGTTTTCTTTGCGGAACCCAGGTCATCGAGAAAAAATAGAATTTGGAGTTTTTGTCCTTCAAGTAAATGTTCTTGAGCCAGCACTTCTTTGAGGCGCGTTTCCAAAGAAGCCTTGAATTCCTGGTTTTTTAACGTTTCGGGAAAATCGCGGAGGAAGGTGTAGATCATTTGGATGGTGGCGCTGACTCCCGGTTTTGTTTCCAAGGCTTTATGAAACAGGACTTCGTGAGGGATATCCTCGGAGCGCAGCCGAAATGGGATTTTGAGTTCTTTGGGAGACTCGATTTTGGTGTCCTTTTTCAGCTTGGCCCGCGCGGTTTGCCACCAGCGGTTCCAATCGTCCGCAGGAATGACCAGATCGCAAATTTCTTCCTTCAGTTCCGCTGCGGTTTTTGGTCCTAGGTCGCGGAGGATAAGCCGGATCAGCTCGCCTGGGCTTTCCCGGGCTTCTTTTTCGAGTTGATCCGGATTGCCAAAACGGCGAGAGTAAAAATGGTCGGCAGGCAGAGGGATCAAGGTTTTGAATGCTTTTTCGAAAGAAAAATGTTGCGGGCCGATCACGTATTCGAATTCGATGGTTACTTCTTCGCGAACCAGGGAAACGTCGATGAGTTCCCCCGTTCCCCATCCGGCAGTGTGGAAAACGAAATGGCCTTTTTTGAAGTGGCTCAAAAGCTCGAAATTGCGGATTGCCGACTGGAATCTTTCTCGATTTCTCAGTCCGACGAGCCGCAGTTTTTCATTGAGCAAGGGATCGCTTTCATATTTATTTTTCAAATATTCGGTCGCTAAATCAGCGAGCTGTTCGCTATTTGTCGTCTGCAAATCGAGGATCAGCCGAAGAGCATTATGCGCTTGGGCAGGCTCCTTCAGCTCTCTCCAGAGAGGGAGGATCCTCTCGACATGCAGGCCGAAAGACTTGGCTAATTCAGAAGATTTCACGCTTTCTAGAACGGCCACAATTTCTTCGCCGTCGGGCTGGTCTCCATAGCAATATTCTTCCCAGATTTTCAAAAAGCCTGGGTAGTCGTTGTTCTGAATTCGTTCTCGGAAGTCCTTTAAGTACGCCATGCTCTCTCTTTTTCCCAAAAATAACCGATTGGTTCCAAGGCGAGTATAGGAAGAAACGGAAATAATCTTCAATCCAAGAGTTTAAGAATCAATTAAGCATGGAAAAAAAATTTTATACCGAGAGGGGAGGAACCCGGAGCTGGGCCGGTATAGTTGCAAATTCCTCCTTGCAAGAAAAACTTTAGGGGCCTACCCTTTTAGATTCGCATTCCCGCGGCCTGCAAGGCTTGTTTCATGAAACGGCCTATTTTTTTTCTTCTTCTCTCTCTGTCTCCTGCTATTTTCCCTGAGGAATGTCTTGGGCTCGACTGCCCGGCTTCGCAGCTATTCAGAGATCTGAAAACAGTCGAGTCTATCGACAAAGCCATCCATGACTCGCTCCCCCTCGTCATTAACTACCAGTTGCAAGGAGGATATTTTACGATGCCTTCCGCGCGCACTTATAACGCCGGCATCTTTGGCTTTGGTTACGCCCACGTTCCTCCCTACAACATCTGGAGCCTCGCATTCAACTTTTTCGACCACATTGAGACGACCGGAAATTACTGGGTTTACCGGAAGTTTTTGGATACCAATTTCGGACATTTGGGGTTTGGGGACTATGCGGAGCGGGCAGCGAACGTAAAATTTGTTTTAATGCGAAAAGAGGACGGCTTTCCCTTTCTGCCCGGCTTTGCTGTCGGCTGGAACGATTTTTTCGGAAGCAAGCGATTCTCATCATTCTATGTAGCTGCGACAAAGGAATTCCTTGATTACCACCTCGAAGCGACTCTTGGATGGGGCCATGGGCGCATCCACGGTTTTTATGGAGGCCTTGCCTGGACGCCCTGGCATAGAGCGGAACATTGGCTGAAGGGGCTGACGTTTGCCGGCGAGTACGATGCGAATGATTATAAGCGGCATCCCGGCGAACATCATAAAGGAAGAGAGGTCAAGAGCCGGATCAACGCAGGGATTCAGCTAGATCTTTGGGATCTGATCCGGCTATCCGGAAGTACCCTGCGCGGAACCGATTTGGCAGGAAGCGTCGCGCTCCGCTATGATTTAGGAGCTTCCAAGGGGCTTCTCCCGAAGATTTGGGATGCCCCGATCTACACGGCTCCGGTCGATACCCAACCCTTAGGAGTCCTCCGTACCCGTGAAGAATTAGCGCAAGAATTTGCCTACGCCTTTAAGGAGCAAGGCTTCGACCTCTATACCCTTTATTTGGTCCCGGGAAAGAGCGACCAGCTTTGGATGAAGGTCATCAATGTTCGGTATAGAGAAGAAGAAGACACGAGGAAAAGGATCGAGTATGTTTTAGCCTCTCTGACCCCATCGAACATTACAGGCGTTACTGTCGTGATGGAAGCGGACGGCGTCGTTGAGCATGAATATCGATTTCGGGTGGAGGACCTGAAGCGATACGCAGAGGGTAGAATGGGGGATGAGGAGCTCAAGGTGATCGCTCCGCTTAAAGAAGCCTCAAGCGCGCCGAACGACTACGATGCTGCCCTTCTCTACAAGAGGCATAAAAGAATCTGGATGCTGACATTTAGGCCCTGGCTCCGTTCCTTCTTCGGCAGTTCCCGGGGCAAGTTCAAATATGAAGTCGGAGTTTCCCTCGGCACCGAAGGCTATTTCTTCGACCAGATCTACTACGCTCTTTACGGAAGCTATACGGCTTTGGCGAGCACTCAAAACATAAATGCGATTCATGATGTTCTCAATCCTTCAAGGATCATTAACGTTCGGACAGACAGCCTTCGCTACAACCAATCGAGCTCTTTCCACGTCGATCAGGCCTATTTGCAAAAAAGCGTCAACTGGGGCCAAGGCTGGTTTTCGCGTCTTGCGGTAGGATATTTCGAAACGGCCTACGCTGGGATCGCTCTCGAAAATCTTTACTATCCGGTGAATATGAACTGGGCCATCGGATTTGAGGCGTCGACCCTTCTCAAGCGGGAATATTTCGGAATCGGGTTCCAGCACAAAATCAGAAAATTAACTAACGACGGCGTGAAGCATTTCCCCTACATTGGCCTTCAATATTTCGTCGATGTGTACTACCAATACACGCCCCTCAACCTCGATTTTAAGATAAGCGCAGGCCAGTTCCTCGCTCGGGACAAAGGGGCCCGTTTTGAAGGAGGCCGCACTTTCAAAAGCGGCCTCCGAGTCGGTCTTTGGTACACTTTGACCAATGCCAACGACGTCGTCAATGGCTCGAGATACTACGACAAGGGGTTTTCGATTACTATGCCTCTTGATATTTTCATGACCCAGACAAGCCGCACTCGGGTCGGCTATTCGATGGCGGCGTGGCTCCGCGATTGCGGCGCTAAGGCCGCCACTGGAAAGACTCTATATCCGACCCTCTATTGGGAAAGGTATAACTACAATTGAACTTATGTAAAACCGCTTTACATGCAGTCGAGAACGTGCTTAGCGGCGTAAGTGAGGATCATGTCCGCTCCGGCCCGTTTGATCGAAAGCAAGGTTTCATAAAAGACTTTGCCCGCATCGAGCCAGCCCATTTGGTGCGCTGCCATCACCATCGCATATTCCCCGCTGACATGATAGGCGGCGATGGGCCGATTTGTCTGCCCTCGGAGTTTTGCGATGACATCGAGATAAAGGGAAGCAGGCTTCACCATGAGGATGTCGGCTCCTTCTTCTTCATCCAGGGCCGCCTCGAGTAGAGCTTCCCTTACGTTTGCGGGATCCATCTGATAGTTTTTTTTATCGCCGAATGCCAGGCGAGTGCCTAAGGCATCGCGGAAAGGCCCGTAGAGGGAAGATGCATATTTGGCGCTATAGGCCAAAATGCCGACCTTTTCATGGCCCTCTTCATCTAAAGCATCCCGTATGGCGCCGATCCTGCCGTCCATCATGTCGCTCGGGGCAACCAGGTCGATCCCGCATTCTGCTTGGCAAAGAGCCATGTGGATCAAAGCTTCGACCGTTTCATCATTCAAAATATTACCATCCGAATCGGCCAGGCCATCGTGGCCATGCGTTGTAAATGGGTCTAGAGCCACGTCGGCAATCAGGCAAAGAGTGGGGATGTTTCGTTTGATTTCCCGGATCGCCCGTGAAATCAGACTATTCGGGTTCCACGCTTCTTCTCCGTTCGGGGTCCTAAGGCTGGGCTCGATATGCGGGAAAAGAGCCACGGCCTGCACGCCTCTTTCGTGAAGCATGGCCGCTTCATTCACGGCCAAATCGATTGAGAGCCTCTCGATGCCCGGCATGCTGGCGATGGGATTTTTCTGACGGCAGCCTTCGATCAGAAAAAGAGGGGTGATCAAATCCGAGGGAGAGAGGGCCGTTTCTCGAACCAGGTTCCGGAGAGCTTCGCTTTGGCGATTTCTTCTCAAACGAATGGGGAGATTCAGCCTGGTTGATAAGGTTGTCACAGGAGCTCCTTGCAATTCATGATTTTTATGACGACAAGCGGGAACACCTACAGCCTTGTGCTGGTGAATGAATGCTTGCTCATTAGTCCCTTGATTTTTGAGTTTCAATATACTTTTTCACAGTCTCTTCAGTAATGTGTCCCACCGTAGCATAATAGGTACTTCTGCTCCAGAGACCTGAACCCCAGAATTTTCGGCTTTTCAATTTGGGAAATCTATTGAAAAGATGCACGGCAGAAATCGACTTCAATGTTTTGGCAATTTCAATGGGCGCTGTTTGTGGATCGGCCTGTACAAAAATATGCACATGATCCGGCATAATCTCGAGGGATTCTAGCTTCCATTCGTAGTGGGCGCATGTTTCTGCCAAGACTTGCTTCAATTCAATTTCAATCGCATCTTTCAGGATCTGATGACGATATTTCGGACACCAAATGATGTGATATCCAAGAGAAAACTTTGCGTGATTTGTTGACATTGTTTGCATACAGGCATATCATATAACACATGAAAAGGACAGTGTCAATTCCAATCCTGCTTGATCCACTGGCTTTTCTTCCCCTCTTGGAACATTGTTCTGAGCTTTTCAACGATCACGTAGATTGGGCGCTTGAAAATAAGACCTATAATAAATCTAAGGCTCATACAGCGCTCTATGAGCAAATGAAAGAAAAACATCCTAAAGTCCCAACGGCGTTCATTCAAGCAGTTCGAGATACTGCAATGGAAGCTGTTAGGGCAACAGCTTTCAAAAAAAGACCTCGGAAAAAAAAGCATTCGGGACTCCGATTCGATAAAAGAACGATGAGTTTGCGAGGAGAGAAGCTCTCTTTGTCTAGTTTGGGCAAAAGGGAGAAGGTCATTCTTAGAATCCCAGATTATTTCAGATCCATTTTCGATACCTGGAAGCTGAAGGGCGCTACACTGACTTATAGCGTGAAGTCCAAGCAATTTTGGATTCGTCTCGTCTATGAAACCGCAATACCAGCTCTAAAAACAGAGGGAATTGTCCTGGGTATTGATAGAGGACTCCAACAACTCGCAGTTACTTCCGAGGGACAATTTTTTTCAAATCGCAATATTCGCGCAAGTTCTCGCCGTTATTTGCACAACAGGAAGACAGCTCAGGCAAAAGGCACTCCTTCCGCTCGCAGGCGACTCAAAGCAATGAGTGGAAAAGAGAAGAGGTTCAGTCGAGATGTCAACCACCGAATCACAAAACAGCTTGCCAGTTTAGATCATGTTAAAACATATGTTCTGGAAGATTTAAAGGGCATACGCAACAAGAATCGAGGCAAACAACAAAATAAAAGACTGGGTAGTTGGCCCTTTCATCAGTTTGGTTTTTTCCTGACTTATAAGACGCAGATGCTCGGCAAGGAAGTTGTCTACGTCGACCCTCGTTATACAAGCAAAAAATGCAGTTGTTGCAAAGCGATCCAAAAAGGAAGCAGGAAGAAATCAAAATATTCCTGCAGGCAGTGCAATTTTCAGCTTCACGCAGACTGGAACGCTGCTATCAATATTAGAGATAATTATATACTCTCTTCTACGTCAAAAGCGTCTGAAGGGCAGGCTGCTGTCATCCAGCCGTATGCGACGATTGGAAACAATCAGTCACAAGCCTTCTGCCTTGTGCAGTAGGTAGGTGACAGCTTATCATGTTATTAAATTAGAAGGTCGTTAGCAATGCTGCCAGGCGAATTTACCGAAAGCCAGATCAAAATCCTCGAGCACTTCGTTACAAGTACGACAAGCGATATTTTCGTAATCCGAAACCTCCCCGAAGTGATTAAGGGGGCATTGTTTTCCCGCTACTCTCGATCAACCCTCGGACTTCGCGCCCTTCTTTTAAAAGAATTTATCCTCAACGAGGATACGGCGTTTTCTGCGATTGCCGGAAGGCATGCGGATGAAAGCGGCGACAGCCAAACAATGGCGATCCAGAAAGCCCAAAATTTTTATGACAGGATCCTTGACGGTTATGGGGACGATTCGATCGGCGAACTGGGCGGCGCGCACCTTGCCGCGGAAAATATCTCGATGCTGGCGGCAAAGGTGATTGAGGATTGTAGGATCGGGGGAGCGCCTTTGGAGAAATCGACCCGGTATATCTATTTCGATCAAAAGGTCGATGGCCAATATCTTTTTTTTCAGGAGCCGATCCTCATGACATCGGCCTACCGGGAGCTTTTTCTCGAAACCTGTAACTTTCTCTTCGACACGTACAGCAAGCTCATCCCCCCTCTTACAGCTCATATTGAAAAAGATTTTCCAAAAGATCCCGCGGTTTCCAAAACAGCCTACGCAGCTGCCTTGCGGGCCAAGGTTCTTGACTGCCTCAGGGGACTTCTTCCTGCCAGCGCCCTCACGAACATGGGTGTCTTCGGCAACGGCCGCTTCTTCGAAAACTTGATCCAAAAATTAAACTGCCACAATCTCGCCGAAATGCAGGAAATCGGCAAAAAAGCCCACGGGGAACTCTCGAAGGTCATTCCTTCATTTATTCGCCGGGCAGACCCTGGTCATAAACACTACCAAGCCTTTGCCCAGTTTTTTGAAACTATGCGGGGCGGCATTCACCAATTCGCCGAAAAACATGCCCTCAAGGTCACTCAAATGTTCCAGCCGGGCCTCCGCCTTGTCGATTATGACAAAGATAGCGTTTATAAAGTCGCGGGCGCGATGCTCTTCGAAAACACTCAGGGAGATCTTCAGCAACTCCAAGCCTATTGCCGCACCCTGCCCGATGAGGAGCTAGCTCTTCTTTTCGAAGCCGCCTGCTCCCCAAGGGAAAACCGACGCCATAAGTCGCCGCGAGCCCTAGAAAGGGCCAGCTTTACTTTTGAATTTCTCGCTGACTTTGGAGTTTACCGGGATCTTCACCGCCACCGGATGCTCACTCAGGAAAGGCAGCTTTTGACCTGCAATTACGGTTATTACACTCCCCAAGAGATCGTCGGAACCGATATGGAGAAAGATTATTCGGAGGCGATGGAGAAAGGCAAGGCAGCCTATGACCAAATCGCCGCGGAGCTTCCTGAAGAAGCCCAGTACGTGGTCCCTATGGCCTATAACATCCATTGGTACTTCCATGTCAATCTCAGATCGCTTCAGTGGCTCTGCGAGCTCCGTTCGCAGTCCGCCGGGCATCCTACCTACCGGTACATCGCTCAGGAGATGGCCCGTCAAGTCAGTCTTGCCTTGCCTCCTTTTGAGCGATTCTTTAAATTCGTAGACTTTAATGGTTACGAACTCGGCCGATTAGGGGCCGAAATTCGCCAAGAAGAGAAGGCCAAAGTCCGAACATGAACTCCGATCAGCTAGTTCCAGGAAGCCTCTTCGGGGGCATCCTCCTCGTTGCTGGAAGCTGCATCGGGGCCGGGATGTTGGCGCTTCCCATCCTTACAGGCCTCTCAGGATTTTTCCCCTCTCTATCTATGCTGCTTCTGGCCTGGGCTTTTATGACCTTTACCGGCCTTTTGCTGGTTGAAACGAACGGATGGTTTTTCGGCCAGGTCAACCTCCTTTCGATGGTTCAAGAATCGCTAGGCAGTGCCGCGCGCGTAGTCGCATGGACTTCCTATTTATTTCTTTTTTATTCACTCCTTGTCGCCTATGTTGCTGCAAGCGGCACGATTTTTTCCGCCATCTTGGAGAGCTTGATCCACATCCGTCTTCCCGATTGGGCGGCTTCTCTCGTTTTTACTCTCATTTTTGGGTGGATCATTTATCTCGGCACCCGGCCAGTTGACCTCTTAAACCGGATCCTCATGGCGGGATTGATCATCACCTACTTAGCAATGATCGCCCTCGGACTGTCAAGAATCCAGCCCAAATTGCTCCTAGAATGGGCCCCGAAGCATCTCTTTGCATCCCTTCCTGTCCTAGTCATTTCATTTGGATACCAGAACCTGATCCCTAGTTTGACGGCCTATATGAAAGGCGACCTCCAGCGCGTCCGCCTAACTGTTATCGGCGGCAGCTTGCTCTCATTGGCCCTCTATGTGCTTTGGTCTCTTCTTGTCCTCGGAATCGTTCCCTACCCAGATATCGTCGAAAGTTACCGGAAAGGGGAGGAGGCCACCATCGCCATGAGCATGGTTTTGGGGTCGTCAGGGATCAGCTATTTTGCTCAAGAGTTCGCTTTTTTCGCCATTGTCACCTCATTTTTGGCTCAAGGGCTCACCTTGACCCATTTTCTCGCCGATGGCTTCAAAATCTCTCTTACCCGAAACAATAGCCGGTGGCTGATTCTCCTCGCCTTGCTGCCGCCTCTTGTTTTAGCCCTTTGCTATCCGCAGATTTTCTTCAAAGCCCTCAACTTTGCCGGCGGCATTTGCGCCGTGGTCCTTTTCGGGATTCTCCCAACGCTGATGGCATGGGTTGGCCGATATTATAAAAAATTGACCTCCAACTATCATGTCCGCGGAGGCAAAACTTCGCTGGTTCTGGGCTTTTGTTTTTCATTGTTTGTCATCGTTTGCGAATTCGCTCGCATTTTTTCATTTTAAAGGAGACCCACGTGTTGAAAAAAAGCCGCCTCATTGGAGGCATTTTACTTGTTAGCGGCACTACGATCGGAGCTGGGATGCTCGCGATTCCCGTCGTTTCCTCATTCGGCGGCTTTTTCCCTTCCTTCGCATTGCTTTTTTTCTGCTGGCTCTTTTTCTTTTTCACGGCCTGGATTCTCTTGGATGTCAATCTTGCCTTTCCGGGCGAGGTGAACCTCATCACCATGGTCGGCCGGTCGCTAGGACCTCTCGGAAAGGCCGTTTGCTGGGCAGCCTATCTCCTGCTCCTTTACTCCTTGACCGCCGCCTACATCGCCGGGAGCGCGCCTCTTTTCCTCAAGTCGATCGAATTCGTAACAGGCAAAAATATCCCCTCCTGGGCAGGCCCGCTTCCCCTTCTTCTCCTCTTTGGCATCTTCGTCTATCTCGGAACCCGCTCCGTGGACCGAATCAACCGCCTCTTGATGGCTGTATTGGTCTTTTCTTATATCCTGCTCATCAGTTTCTTGCCCCCGCACATTCAGCCTCCCCTTCTTTTCCATGCAGACGTGTCCGCAATGTGGATTGCCGTTCCGGTGCTCTTCACCTCTTACGGCTTCCACATCATCATTCCCACCTTGACCACCTACCTGGATCACGATGTAAAAAAGCTCCGGCTTACGATCTTTTTGGGGAGCCTGTCCGCGTTTCTTTTCTATTTAGTCTGGGAGTTTTTCATCCTAGGTACCGTGCCGCTCGATGGTTTGATCTCAGCTTGGCGCCAAGGTGAAACCGGAGCCTTTGCCCTTCGTTTTATCATTTCAAACCCCTGGATCGGGATCGCCGCCAGCCTCTTTTCCTTTTTCGCCATCATTACCTCTTTTCTTGGGGTGTCCTTGAGCCTTTCCGATTTCTTGGCCGATGGACTGAAGATGAAGCGCTTTACCTGGGGGCGGGAGTTCTCCTGTCTTCTGACCTTTTTCCCTCCG
Organism: uncultured bacterium; assembly: GCA_964441355.1. Classification (GTDB taxonomy): domain Bacteria; phylum Chlamydiota; class Chlamydiia; order Chlamydiales; family SM23-39; genus CAIPFQ01. Next base: position 6,251 of record CAYTXY010000013.1, on the reverse strand, counting down.
CTCCTTTTCGTCTATTCCTATCCTCACGGCTTTATCCTGGCTCTCCAGTATGCAGGAGTCTTTGTCGCCATCGTCCTTTGCATTCTGCCGGCTCTCATGGCTTGGAAACTGCCTCGCTATCGCTCAACATTGCGGCGTTGCAGCCTGGCTTTTGTGATTCTCGTATCGCTTTTGGCTATTGCCTTAGGGTTGTTGGAGCAGACGGGAGGACTGAAAGTTTTGATCGAACAATATGTTCAATGACTTTAAAGAATCGATTGCCTGAAGGAGGAGCGTTGTCTTACCAACTTGCCTAGCTCCAGACAGTTTCCGCCATAGATTGAATTGAGAGAGGATCGCAATCAGCGCATCTTTTGGAATTTTCAACTACTTTACCTATTTCTTATTTTAAGCAAGTATGCTTTAAAATGGCGCGGGTCTCTGGCAGTTAATTATTTTAGATTTAGATAAAAAATTTAATCTGATAAAGTGCCTCTCCAATTCTTTCACCAAGGATATCGAATGTCTGCAGTTTCGAATGATTTAGAAATTGACGATGCGCTCGGTTTCGCAGACTGGGCAATACAGACTCAAATTTGGAATGGGCGACAAGTTTCATGGAATGAGGCTTCAGAATTTTGCCAAGCAGTTAAATCTCGGATACTGGAGACTCTTTTTCAAGAACCGTCGGATTCTGAATTTGAACGGATGGCGGCTCAGTATGCGTGGATTGGCGGTGACGATGCCACGCGGGCGCTTCTTGCGAAAGACATCCAAGCGCTTGATTTCTCAAAGCAAGATCGGATTGTACAGGCCGGTCTTAGGAAGTCTACGGCCAAGTTCTGGAATAAGCACAAAAAAGAAATTCTGATTGGCCTAGCCATTGTCGCTGTAATCACTGTTGTGGTTGTAGTGGCTGTTTCCTCAGCAGGAACTGCAGCGGGAGGCGTCGTAGCTGCTGGCGGAGCGGCTTTGGACGAATTGACCAAGAGTGATTCCAAACCCCCGAACGTTGTAAACAAAATCCCCTGCGTAAACGCTCCAAACACGATTTCAGAAACGCCTCCTCTTTACGCAAATCTCCCAACAGGGATTCAAGAAACGCTTCCTTTCTCAAATCCCCAAAAATCCTCTTTAGCGTTAGATCCCTCTCCAAGTGTAGGCAGCTATATTTCCGAAGAGAGGGCGCTTCCTGATCCTTATCTGAATCGACCTTTCACTCAAAGCCCCGCACCTTTTTCTTCAGTGGATCTATCAGGGCTTAGAGGTAGGTTGGTTTTCAGCGAGAAAGGAATCCATTGCAACGGCTGTTTTTCTAGCTATGACGAGGTCTTAGGACACAAACCAATAACAGATCATTATAATACCAAAGATGAAGCAGGCCGCCCCACAACCCCCTCACCTTAAACAGACAATCCCTATATAAATCTCAATTAGACGACAATACCTCTTATTACAAGTCAGATAAAGAGGAT
>CAYTXY010000013.1:0-4787 GCA_964441355.1 uncultured bacterium | reverse complement strand
TCCCTCCCTCAATCGATGGCAATTTCCCGACAAGCCCTCCTATTTCTAGAGAGAGAACTTGGATTGGAGATGTTATGGATACAATCGGACAAAGCATGATCGAACCCCAACTGATGGATCCTGAGAGGTCTTTGACCGTTCCTGAAACTTCATGTCGACTTTCAACGATTGGAGATAGATCGCCGCCTCATCTTCGTATTAGCGGGATTAATGGAATGAATAACTCTATGGGTGAGGCCGTTTCCAACATGGAGTATCTCTCTAGCTTTGTTCCGGACAAGAGCATTGATTGGGTTTATAATCGCTCCCACGGGCCTGTAATCGATTTCTTGGAAATTCTCATGAATTACAGGGGCTATTCGCCTAATACAGAGCAGCTTCTTTCAGAAAATTGGATGGCATTTCATGAAGGAAATAAGGACCGCCCTCATGCAAAATATTTGCAGATTTGCCATAGCCAGGGAGCGATCCATGTCCGGAATACCCTGGCGAAACTACCAGAAGAAATTCGCAATCGGATCATCGTGATTGCTGTGGCCCCGGGAGCTGTTGTGCCTAAAGAAATATGTTTTCGATCCTTTAACTATGTGTCCAAGGGTGATATCGTACCCAAGGGCGAATTGGTTTTTACCCGGGCGTTTGATCCCAATGAATGTGGGATCTCAAAATCAGTAGAGCGGGCTCTGGACTATCACGATCAAATCATTTGGCTAGAACCAGACCCAGATATGAATAAAGACGTCCACAGCTTTCAACATCCAGTCTATGAAGCGGATATTAGACGGAGTATCAATGATTATTTAAAGAACAATGGGGAATATCAATGAGATTCATGGTTTGTTTGCTCGCAATCCTTACATTGTGTGGTTGTGAGTGGAATCGTCCTTATGATCCGAGCGATAAGGAGAAAATAACTAATGAGATTATGAAAAAGGCGGCTATAAAGATCCGAAAGGAAACAGGACTGATCCCCTGTGGTACAGGTGGGCAAATGATGAATCAAATTAAAATGCTTTACCTGGCTTTTGATTGTCGAGAACCCGTTGATGTGAATAGAGCAAGAGAATTGTTGGTCGCAGTAGTCCAAGAATTTTCTGCAGAGATTAATGGTGATGAGAGAATTCGCCCTTATCTTGTTAAATTTCCTTTCGAACCAAAAAATATTAAAATTGACATATTTATCCGTAACCGAAATGGGATTGATTTTGGTGAAGGAACAATATGCGTCGTATCAGCAGACAATGGGATTTTGATCTATGACGCTCATGATGCAAATAAGAATTACAACACCCTCCATCAAGAAACCTACGAAGAGGCGCTTCAAAAAGTGCACGATTCTCTTCCGAAAGAGCAAGCTATGTAGTCCCGCCTTATCGCTTCAGTCTCAAGATTGTCGAATCTCACATTTCTGGCGCAAATTAATTAATTATCATTCTCAAATATTCTTTGTAATTACGATAAAAAATTCAATCGGCTAACCTTCTCTGTTAAAAAAACAATCGTGAGGAAAATAATGCATTTGTTTAAACGTATCTCTTACGCGATCGCTATCGGATGTTTCTCCTTTCGAGGAGTGTGTGCAGAGTCGGTTGAAGAAAGTCTATTGCCCCGTTTCGACGGTCCCATTTCTAGGATCCAGCAATTGTCTGACAAACCGGCAGATTTACAAATTCCTCCCCCTAAGGTTCTTCCGCCGTCTCGGAAAAGTCCTGAGTTGGCTGCGGGGCTATCGTCCCTATTCCCCGGTCTTGGGCATTACTACTTAGGGGATGTGGAAACCGCCAGTGTGTTATTCGGAAGCGCCTGTGCTGGGGCCGGTTTAGTCGTCGCTTCTCTCTGTTCGGAAGCATTTGCTAGAGAAGCGGGGGCACCAAGCGTGATTGCCTTAAGCACAACTATTGAATACGGTATCTATGCTGCATATCGCGATGCTCGAATGCTCAATGGACAAAAGGGGTATTCCTATCGCATGCCGATCGATAGTTTGGGTGACTTAATGTCAGCTTCTTTTGAGAGAAGCATCATTAAAAAACCGGAGGTGTGGGGCGGCTTGTTGGGATGTTTTGCTCTAGCTGTCGGCACCTCTTACCTTTTCTACCCTGGAGGAGCTGAGATTAAGATGAGCCTCGTTTCTAGAATGGGGTCGCCTTGGATCGCCTTTCCGATTGCGGTTAGAGAAGAGTCTTTGTTTAGAGGCTTTCTGCAATCGACCCTCACCGAGGCTACAAATCCATGGGGAGGTATCGCTCTTTCTTCTTTGCTATTTGGCGCCGCCCATATTGGAAATGCACAACGTCTCCCAAAAGAACATCAATGGCGCTATTACGCTTTTAGCCTCCCTCTCATCACCACGTTGGGCGCTTACTTTGGATGGATTACTCATAAAAATTGTTCCCTCAAAGAAAGCGTTGCCGTGCATGCCTGGTATGATTTTACCCTGTTCGCAGCTGACCTTTTAGCAAGACAAGTTGGAGCGATCGATCAGACCGGATTTGCGATGGATATCCCTTTCTAATTAGAATGTCGGAAATGACGAGTACATTGAGCAGATGGAGCACTTTGATCAAAAAATATGTTCAAACTGAAAGCTGATTTTTCCCCCGCCGGCGACCAACCTGAAGCCATCGAACGGCTATCCGCCGGCATTCGCAAAGGGAAAAAAGCTCAGGTTCTCCTCGGCATCACAGGCTCCGGCAAGACGTACACGATGGCCAATGTGATTGAGCAAGCCAAAAAGCCAGCCTTGATCCTTGCGCACAACAAGACCCTCGCCGGGCAGCTCTATCAAGAGTTCAAGGGGTTTTTCCCGGACAATGCGGTGGAGTACTTCGTCTCCTATTACGACTACTATCAGCCGGAAGCCTATATCGCCCGAACCGATACCTATATCGAAAAAGATCTGGCCATCAATGACCGGATTGAAAGGATGCGCCTCAGCGCTACGCGCTCGCTGATCGAGCGGCCGGATGTGATTATCGTCTCCTCGGTCTCTTGCATCTATGGCCTCGGAACGCCTGAATTTTACAGGCAGATGCTTTTAAAACTTTCCTTAAAACAAGAGGTGCGCCGCGACGATGTCCTCCTTCATCTCGTCGAATTGCACTACAATCGGGGCGACTATGATCTGGCCCGCGCCACATTCCGCGCTCGCGGAGACGTTCTTGAAATCGCCCCTGCCTACGAAGATGACCTTGCCTACCGCATTGAATTTTTCGGGGACGTCATAGACCGGATTTCGGAGATCGACCCCCTGACCGGGAAGGTGCGAAAGAGGTTAGATGCGATCACCATTTTCCCGGGATCGCACTACGTGACTCCTGAGAGCGTTCGGTATGATGCGATCCAATCGATCCGGGCGGAACTCTCGGAGCGGATCGACCTCTTCGAAAGGGAAAACCGGCTAGTCGAGGCTCAGCGCATCAAAGAGAGGACCCGCTACGACCTCGAAATGATTCGTGAAATCGGATTCTGCAAAGGGATCGAAAACTATTCACGCCATTTTTCAAAACGGCTTCCAGGACAGCCCTCACCCTGCCTGATCGATTATTTTCCTGAAGATTTCCTTTTTTTCATCGATGAGTCGCACCAAACCTTGCCCCAACTCCACGCCATGTATAACGGCGACCGTTCCCGCAAACAGGCCCTTGTCGAATTCGGATTCCGCCTCCCTTCCTCTTTCGACAACCGGCCTCTCAAGTTCGAAGAGACCTACGCCAAATTCAAGCAAGTCATCTACGTATCGGCAACGCCAGGCGACTGGGAGATCGAACAAGCCGAAGGAGACGTGGTTCAGCAGATCATACGTCCGACGGGCCTGCTAGACCCTTCCATCGACCTTCGTCCCGCCGCCGGGCAGGTGGACGACTGCCTGGAAGAAATCCGGAAAGAAGCCGAATTTGGAGGCCGCATCCTGGTTACCACCCTCACCAAGAAACTTTCCGAAGATCTTTCCAAATATCTCAATGAGATCGGCGTTAAGGCGAAATACCTTCATTCCGATATCGATACTCTCGAAAGGATGCAAATCCTCAAATCGCTCAGGCTCGGAGAATTCGATGTCCTCGTCGGGATCAATCTCCTCCGCGAAGGGCTCGATCTTCCTGAAGTGTCCCTCGTCGTCATTCTCGACGCCGACAAAGAGGGGTTCCTCCGTTCCGAAACTGCGCTGATCCAAACCTGCGGCCGGGCCGCCCGCAACCTCCGGGGCAGGGTCATCCTCTATGCGGACAAACAAACCGAAGCGATCCGCAATACGATGTCGATCACTGCCCAAAGGCGCGCCCATCAACAGGCTTATAACGAAACTCATGACATCGTACCGCGTTCCACGAAGAGGGAGAGCGCAACTTCGCTCGAAGAGACCTTTGGGATTCCTGAAGAACCTCCAGATGCGAAAAAAATCCCTAAGCGATTGGATGTCCCCAATCTGGAATCCAAGATCAAAGAATGCGAGGCGGACATGCGCCTTGCAGCAAAAGAGCTTCGCTTTGAAGACGCCGCACGCTCCCGCGACCTCATGCGCTACTATCAGAACCTCGAGATGATGAAATCAGATGCGATTGAACCCAAGCCTTGAATTCTCTCGCAAAACGATCTGGGTTAAAAGTTTCGGCATGAGCCCGTATTTTTGCCGGATCGAATTCCAATTGTTCGAATCGGTGCACTGCCTCTTGGATCGCGTGAGGGGATTGCTCCTCGAAAAAGATTCCCGATACTCCATTTTTGACCGTTTCAAGTGAAGCGCCTTTCCCGAAAGCGATCACGGGAGTGCCGCACGCTTGCGCCTC
>CAYTXY010000012.1:0-17285 GCA_964441355.1 uncultured bacterium | reverse complement strand
TCACCGACTCGGTCGGCCGGAAGATCGACTTCCGCAATACGATCATCATCATGACGTCCAATCTGGGCGCCGACCTCATCCGCAAATCGAGCGAAGTGGGGTTCGGAGCGAAAGAGACCGTCATGGACTACAAGATCATGCAAGAAAAGATCGAAGGGTCGGTGAAGAAACATTTCAAACCCGAGTTCCTCAACCGCTTAGACGGCCTCGTGATTTTCCGCACCTTGACCAAAGAAGCGTTGCGCCAAGTGGTCGACCTCGAGTTCAAAAAGCTCAAAGACCGCCTGGCAAGAAAACGGATCTTCGTCACTCTCGACGACTCGGCCAGGGAATTTCTCGTCGAAAAAGGCTATGTGCCTGAGATGGGCGCACGCCCTTTACGCCGCGTGATCGAGCAATATCTCGAAGATCCTCTCGCAGAAAAGCTGCTCCAGCAGCCCAACCTGGAGAAGAGCTTCCTCGCCGTGGCGAAAGACGGCGCGATCCAGTTCGTGGACCAGGTGACGCTCGACGTGACTCCTGCCTCTCCCGAGCCTGCCAAGGCGAAGGCAGAGAGGTAATAAAGGCTTTTCTTTTCAACTTGTACGGCGAATGCGGCCTATTGAACGGCAGCTCGGCGAGGGTCTCGGCCCTTCAGGGCCGAGTCAAGCGCCGGGGTCCCCGAAGACGCATCGTCTTTGGGGTGGGGGCTATCTGATGATTCGCGGCAAGGAACTTGCCGCCCCTTGCGGGAGGAAAATTTCATTTAAATCGATCGAGTAATGGTATCTTATGGCTCCGTATTTTTCTTCCTCTCTGACAAAATGCATACCCACTTTTTCTAAAATTCGGCAAGCGGCAGGATTGTCAGGCCTAGCGGTTGCAACAATCTTTTCGAGGGGCTTGCCTTCTAAAACATAGCCTTCTTGCACAGTTGCTAAGGCATATTCTTTCACTACAGCTGTAATCGCTTCGCTTCCATATCTTTTTCCCCAATACGGCTTATGGAACAGATAAGCTATCTCCGACTCGCCTGCGGTATCGCCATGACCTAACACTACGTGGCCTATGAACTCACCTGTATCCTTGATAAAGACAGCTAGCCCGGCATATGGGTCGCGTTCACACCAACGCTTCACCCAAACATCCTCAATCCGCGCTCTTATTTCATCTCTAGTTTTGGTTTGACCCGTAGCATATTTTTCCATGACATCTTGGCTCCCAAAAAGAGCTGCATACCGGTCATATTCCGATTCCGACGATTCGACGGAACGAATATGAAGCCGATCCGTATCAATCGTTACAAAAAGTGCACCTTCCTCATTTAAGAAAAAATTGATTTCCGAATTCCCCCGATACGTATGGATAGAAGAGACCTCTGTACGGAAAAAATTTTGCTCAGGGAGTGAGAATAAAGAGTTAACGATAAGAACGAGCAAAAATTGGCCATAAAGCGGCAGCGCGGCTCTTCCCCACAATCTCCTTATCGTTAATACGATTAGGAACACCAGTTGCCTTGCATAAAACATTGTCTATCTCGTGTATGAAGGTAGAAATCCTATACCAAGATCTTTCGAGAGGCAATAAAAAAGAGACCAAAAATTTTAAAGGCTGTTACGGATTCTCAAACCATCGCCGGTTCTTTCGGCTTCAGGCCTGTTTCCCAATTCTTGATCCGCTCGAGGAGCTCATCTTTTTCCGGATGGCGTTTCAGGAATGCAAGGGTGTCTGGCGTGCTCGACAGATGGGCGAGCTTGGCCAAGAGATGGAGATGCCGCTTGTCATCGCAAGCGAAAAGAAAAAAGAGCGTGTGGACAGGCTTGCCGTCCAAAGCGCCATATTCGATCGGTTTTTTCGGAAAGACTACCGAGACGACGTCGAACGACTCCTGAAGAAGGAAATCCCGCGTATGGGGCACGGCGACCCCGTTGGAAAGGGCGGTCGGCATCAACCTTTCCCGATCCAAGAGAAGCTCCGTGATCACTTCCGCATCCAGGTGAAGGTCTTTCGCGATTTTTTGCATCGCGGCGCAGATGACCTCCTCTTTCGTTTCCCCCACAATTGCGGAATAGACGCCCCCTTTATGGATCGCCCGATAAAGACCGAATTGATGCGTGCCTAAGCGGCGCTCCATATCGTCTTCTTTATCAAAGGGGGCAAACTCCCCTCCCTGCTTCCAGCTGAGCACCCAGTTTTCGATCTCGCTGCGGCTGAAGCGATATTGCTGGTTCAAACGGTAATAAGGAATCTTGCTATCGGAAATCCATCTTCGAACCGTGTCTTCTGAAACATCCAGAAGCTGGGCAACATCTTTTAATTTTAGATCCATCGTCCATCCCTCGTATTTGAGTATAAATAACAGATGCTAAAATTATTTAGAAGTCGGAAAATAAACGGAGGACTTGCTCGGGGGACTGCGATTTCAAAAGAGCTTTCCGAAGATCCACATTCTTAACGGCGGAAGTGAGTTGGGATAGAATTTGCAAATATTCGGACTGCTTATCTTCGGAGCCGCCGATCATAAAGACGATCCGGACAGGCGCCTTGTCGAGAGCGTTCCAATCCAAACCCATTTTCTTTTGGATCCCGATGGCGATGAAAAAATTGGAGAAATTTTTCAACTTGGCGTGAGGGACGGCAACGCCCATCCCAATGCCGGTGGAAACGATTTTTTCCCGATGAAAAATCGCAGTGCGGAAAAGCGCTTTGTCGGGCAGTTTTCCGGCTTTTGCGAGCACATCGATCAAGGCATCGATCGCTTCATCGCGGGTCGTGGCGTCAAGAAAAGAAATAAGCCGAGAATCCAAAGATTCAAAGATCCTCATGTGTTCCTTTTTTCTTAAAGGCCTAAAGAGGTCTAAACGGAAGGGGCTAATGCGTGCCAGTATGGCCAAACTTGCCCTCCCCTCTTTCCGTTTTAGACAAACACTCTTTCAAATAAAATTCAGCGACGGCTACAGGCGCGAGCACGAGTTGCGCGATCCTCATCTTGGGAGCGACGACGAAAGGCTCTTTGCCGTGATTGATCAAAATCACCGAAATTTCGCCGCGGTAATCGGAATCGATCGTTCCAGGCGCATTCAAAACGGTCACTTGATTTTTGGCTGCGAACCCGCTTCGCGGGCGCACCTGGATTTCATACCCTTCGGGGAGATCGGCTTTCACTCCTGTCGGAATGATCGCAGACGATCCGGGAGCGATTACGACAGACTCGTCGATGTCCGCTTTCACATCCGCTCCCGAAGAGAGAGCCGTGGAATAGGCGGGAAGGAGATCAGCATCCTCTATTTGGATAGGAACCGGAATTTTGCGTTTCTTCATTGATTTCCAGAAGTTCTTTTAAACGGTGGGACATTTTTTTGGCAAGCAAGTCTGTTTCCAACCCGGGATCGAAGGCTCTGGAATTGCCGGTCAAAAATTCTAGAAAAAACGACAACTTCGCTCGGAGCTCAGAGCGCTTGGCAATGCAATCGATCATCCCCTTTTCGAGTAAAAACTCCGATTTTTGCGCGCGGGGAGGAAGTTTTTGCCCGATCGTCTGTTCCACGACTCGAGGTCCGGCGAATGCGATGAGGGCGTCGGGCTCGGCGATGATGATATCGCCAAGAGTCGCAAACGAAGCGGTCACGCCGCCGGTCGTCGGATTCGTCAGGATGGAAATGTAAGGGATCCCTTTTTCGTGCAGCTTTGCCAGCGCGGCGGAGGTCTTGGCCATCTGCATCAAGGAAAGGACCGATTCTTGCATCCGGGCACCGCCTGAAGCGGAAACCACAACGAGCGGGATGCTGCGGTCCAACGCGAGCTCCGCCAGAAGCGCGAGCCGCTCTCCGACTACCGATCCCATCGATCCGCCCATGAAAGAAAAGTCGAGAACGGCGAGAGCGAAATTCCTCCCGTCCAATTGACAAGTCCCTGTGGAAATGGCGTCTCTTCGCCCTGTTTTCTGAATGGCTTGGCTCAAGCGATCCTTGTAGCTCTCCGTATCGACGAACTCCAGCGCATCGACAGGGCAGATCTCAGTGAAAAGCTCGGCAAAGGTCCCTGGGTCGGAAAGGAGGTCTATTCTCTGTTTCAAAGAAAGGCGGTAATGATAATTGCATTTTGGACAGCAGTTCAGATTGTGCTGCAGCTCATTGGCATGGATCAATTCAGAGCAGCCTGAGCATTTCACCCACCCGCTGAATCCATCCTTTTTGGTCGTCTGGACCTTGATCTTTGGCTTGCTTCTAGAAAATAGTCCCATAACTAGAGGGCAATATAGCACGCCGGCACATACGGATCAAGAACGGCCAAAGCGTTAATTCAAAATTTTAGCTACAAGCCTTCGTGAAGCGCTCATCGATGTGTTTCCAATTGAACACTTGCCAAATGGCTTTTACATAATCGGCCCGAACATTTTTGTACTGAAGGTAATAGGCATGCTCCCAGACGTCAATGCCGAGGATGGGAATGAGGCCTTGGGTGCTCAGCGGATCTTGATTCGAGCAGCTTGCCATCTCGAGGCGCTTGAGGTTTTTATTGTATCCGAGCCATCCCCATCCCGAACCTTGGATCCCCGTAGTCATCGCATTAAATTTTTCCTTAAACCCATCCAATGACCCAAAATCGCGGTTGATCATTTTTGCCAACTCTCCCGCAGGCCCTTTGTTCAGCCCTTTGGAGATGGGGGCGAGAATCGTCCAGAAAATGCTGTGGTTGATGTGGCCCCCTCCGTTGAACTTGATGGCGGGTTGGAGAGCGACCATCGCTGCGACTTCATTCCTGCTTTCCGCTTCATGGTATTTTTCCAAGGCGGCATTCAAGTTCGTCACGTAGCCCTTATGGTGCTTCGTATAATGGAGTTCCATGATTTCGGCCGAAATGACCGGCTCAAGCGCGTTGAAATCATAAGGTAGGTCGGGAATCTGATAATTTGGTTTTTCCTGCTGAGTCGCCATCATTGAAAGCCTCCTGTCTTTATAAACGAGTATACTCTTCCAGGGCCTTTTTTGTAATGGGACCGATCGGGGTCAATACGATGCGGCTCGGCACCGAGGAATAAATCTGAAGGAACGCTTGGACCGTGCTCGGGCTGGTGAAGACGATCTCATCGAAATCGTCGAGGTTGGGCGGCGGCTCTCTTCGCTGGAATACTGTGTCGTAAAGGTCAAACGCATAGTGGTCGATTTTCTTGGATTTGAGATAGCCGGACAAAAAGGGGCGGGCCAATTTCGAATGCGGATAGAGGAGAAATGCCTTCTTGAGATCCAAACGATCGAGAAGGCCCGCGACCCCTTCTTGGGTCGCATCGGGAGCGAGTAGCGGCTGGACGCCGCGTGAAACGATCTCAGAAGCCGTCGCCTCTCCGATCGCAATCGCCACTTTTCCGGCAATGGAGCTTGGCCAATGGCGCACCCCATTTTTGCTCGTGAAGATGACGTGGGTGCATCTTTGCCAAAGCGCCAAAGCTTTGAGGAGTTCGGGAGAGTCGATTTTTTCAGTGCGGATGACGGGATAATGAAAAACTCCGGGCGGGGCGTCGATCCCTAAATATAAGATTCGAGGCATTGGAGGCATTCAATGAGTTCCCGATCATCATCGCGGGTAATGAAGGCCAATTTGCCTTGGCCAGGCGCCGTTTCGCCTGGGAGAAAAATCCGGTTCAGATGAGTCAGCTTCAGGCGGATGAGGGCCGCTTCCGCAACGACTACGCCGTCCGCATCCTGGTTCAGTTTGGCGATCCTCTCTTCGATGTTGCCGCGCAGGTCGATGAACACGAAATCGCTGCGGAGCTGTTTGACCGCCACTTCGCGCCTTTGGCACGAAGTGGCAATGCGCGCGCCAGATGGCAAAGCGCTCAGCGACTCGCCCTCTCGAAAGACCAGGCTATCGCGCGAATCAATGCCCCGTGTCAAAAGGGCGAGCGTTAAGCCATCTGGCAGAGGCTCGGGCAAATCTTTGGCCGAATGGATAGCGAGCCGGATCGTTTTTGCGAGGAGCATTTGGTCGAGATCGCGAGTGAAAAAGTCCGTTTTTCCCAAGTCTCGAAGCGATGTTTTTTTATCGCGGTCGCCCGGACTTCCTACCCAAACCGGCTCCAAGATCAAATGAGGAGGGAGGAGAGCGCGCGCTTCTTCGAACTGGGCTTTTGAGAGAGGCGAGCTTCTCGCTCCGGTCTTGATCTTCATGAAAAAACCCCCTGAATCGCCGCATCGACGAGATCCACCCCGATCAGCTCGATCTTGTCTTGGATGTTCGAAGAGATCCCTTTCAAATTCCGCTTTGGCAAGACGCAGCGCTTAAATCCCATGTGGATCGCCTCTTTCAGCCGCGTCTCGATCCTGCTGACAGGGCGCACCTCTCCGCCGAGGCCCACTTCGCCAAGGACGACGAGATCGGCCGGCAAAAACCGGTTGAGAAAAGACGATGCGATCGCAAGAAGGATCCCTAAATCGATCGCAGGTTCGACGATTTTGAGCCCCCCTGCCAAAGCCACGAACACATCGCAATGGTGAAGCTGATAGCCCATCCTCTTTTCGAGAACCGCGAGAGCCAATGCGAGGCGGTTTTGATCGAGCCCCGCAGATCTTCTGGAAGGGGTAGAAAAAGCGGTGGCGGTCACAAGAGCTTGGATCTCCAGCAAAAACGAGCGCGCCCCTTCGAGGCCCGGAACGATCGCCGATCCCGTCACGTCACGGATCCGCCCTTCCAAAAAAGCGGAAGAGGGATTCTCCACTTCGGAAAGGCCGGTTTCCTTCATTTGGAAAATGGCGATTTCATCCGTGGGGCCAAACCGGTTCTTGATCGCGCGAAGCAAGCGATATCCATGCTGTTTGTCCCCTTCGAAATCAAGGACCGTATCTACGAGATGCTCCAAAACCCTCGGGCCTGCCAATTCCCCTGATTTTGTCACATGTCCGATGAGGAAAGTCGTGATCCCTTCCCCTTTGGCCAGATGCATGAATTCGGTCGCAATTTCCCGCACTTGCACCACAGACCCGGGAGAGGAGGGAATTTCAGATTTGTAGACGATCTGGACCGAATCGACGATGGCGACATCGGGCTTGAGTTGATCGATTTGGAGGCGGATGGAACTGAACATCGTTTCGTTTAAGAGATAAAGGTTCGGATGGTCGATCCCGAGGCGCCGGGCGCGGAGCGAGGTCTGCTCTGCCGATTCTTCGCCGGAGATGTAAAGCACCGTGAGATTTTGGAGGCAAAGAGCGTTTGCGATCTGAAGAAGGAGCGTCGATTTGCCTACCCCTGGCTCTCCTCCCACGAGAATCAGCGACCCTCCGACGACCCCGCCTCCAAAAAGGCGGTCCAATTCCCCCATTTTCGTAACGAGCCGTTTCGAATCATTTGTCTGAACATCGCGAATCCGGACCGGCTTTGAGCTTTGCGCCCGTTTCGATTCGAAGCGGGGCTTTTTTTCCTCTAAGGCGACCTCTTCGACGAGGGTGTTCCAATTCTGGCACGATGAGCAGCTCCCCGTCCACTTCGGCTGGCTGTGGCCGCACTCGCGGCAGGACCAGAGGACTTTTGTTTTCGTCATGGATTGACGTCCAGTTTGGAAAGGGCGGCAAAAGCCGCTCTTTGTTCCGCTTCCTTTTTCGAAGCGCCCATTCCGATCCCGAGCTCATTCTCATTGACCGAAACCAAAACGTGAAAGACCTTCGCATGATCGGGTCCGGTCTCGTCGACCACCTTGTATACAGGCCCTCTTTGGAATTTCTTTTGCGAATAATCCTGCAGCTCGGCCTTGTAATTTCTCGGCGGGCTGCCGATCACTTTTTCGATCTCGTCTTCGAAATGGCAAAGGAGGAATGATTTCACGACCTGGGACCCTCCGTCGAGGTAAATGGCCGCGATGAGGGCTTCGAAAACATCGGCTTTGATCGAGGCTTTGGCATGCCCTTCGCTCATCCTCTCCCCCTTCCCCAAAAGGATCGACTCGGCAAGTCCCAGCTTTTGCAGATAGAGGGCGCAGGAGCTGGCGTCGACGAGGCGGGACCTGAGCTGGGAAAGCTGCCCTTCCGGATAGCCGGGAAGGCGATGGTAGAGATAATCGGCGATGATTAAACCCAGTACCGAGTCGCCAAGAAATTCGAGCCGCTCGTTGTGGTTGAGCGCGGCCCCTTTCGATTCGTTCACGAAAGAGCGATGGATAAAGGCTAAGGTCAAAACATCCTTATTTTCAAAAACATAGCCCAATTTTTCTTCGACAGATGTTAGATTTAATTTGAACGTTTCCAAAAGATCCATGAAGCCAATACTAATGGTAAAAGACGATTTTGATCTATCGCAAATCGGGTCCTTTCAAGTAAGATACCTCCACGATGCCTAAGCTGAACCACCATTTTTCAAAACTTCCCAAGAGCTATATCTTCCCTGAGGTCGAGAGGAGGGTCGCCGCGCACCTCCAAAAAAATCCAGACGCCAAGCTCATGAATCTCGGCATTGGGGATATTACACAACCCCCGCCCCCCACTGCGATTGCCGCGCTTGTCTCCGCTGTTGAAGAGATGGGAAAACCGGGTCTTTTCCGAGGCTATGGCCCGACCGAAGGATACGCTTTCTTAAGAGAGGCGATCGCGTCCACCGAATACGCCGGGCTCGGAATCGACCCAACGGAGATTTTTATTTCCGATGGCGCCCAAAGCGACATCGCCAATTTCCAAGAACTTTTTGATACCGATAACCGGATCGCCATTCCCGACCCCACCTATCCAGTCTATCTCGATTCGAACGTGATTGCCGGGCGGACGCGGTCCCTTCTGAAAACGGGAAAGCACGGAGGCGTCACCTATCTTCCCTGCACTGAAGCGAACGATTTCAAGCCGCAAGTTCCAACCTTTCCCGTCGATCTGATTTATCTTTGCACTCCGAACAATCCCACGGGCGCGAGTATGGACCGCCCGCTCCTCAAGCGGTGGGTCGACTTTGCCAAAGAACACCGGGCGGTCATCCTGATCGACGGAGCTTATGCGGCGTTCACCACGGACCCGGACGCGCCTCGGAGTATTTATGAGATCGAAGGGTCCCGCGATGTCGCAGTGGAATTCCGGACGTTTTCGAAATCGGCCGGATTTACCGGACTTCGCTGCTCCTATGCCATCGTCCCAAAAGAATTGAAGATCTACGATTTCGGCTCGACCCATTCCCTCCACGCTCTATGGAAACGGCGCCAAGATACAAAATTCAACGGCGTCGCCTATCCGATCCAACGGGCCGCCGCCGCCCTCTTTACTCCTCAGGGACAAAAAGAGGTCAGGGCGCTCGTCGACTCCTACTTGGAGCGGGCGCGCCTCTTCGGCCAGGGGCTATCCGACGTGGGGTACACGGTATACGGAGGTAAAGATTCTCCTTACCTTTGGTGCAAGACGCCTGATAAAATCTCTTCTTGGGCCTTCTTCGACTATCTGTTGCAGGAGTATCAAATCATCTCCCTTCCCGGAAGCGGATTTGGTCAAGGGGGAGAAGGGTTCATCCGTTTCTCCGCCTTCGCAGATCCAGCGTCCTTGGGTGAAGCCTTAGAGCGGTTGAAGGGTCGAGGATAATATGCGCACAGTGATGACTTCCCAGCAAAGCGCATTTTTCACGCAAAATGGATACATCGAAATCGAAGGGCTCAACTTCGATCCGGAAGAGCTCTTCTCTTCCGCCAGAGCCGCCTCTAAACTCCAACCTTTCGGCCGCGATCTATGGCGCAAAGATCCCACTCTTCGCCGACTCCTTTTGAGCAAGCTGGGTCCCGCGGTTTTCCATCTCATGGCCAAACCAGTCCGCCTTGCCTGCGATCAATGGATGCCATCTCTAGCGATCTCAAAACCGTGTCCCGCCCAAGAGCTTTTTTGCATTCAGGGCCTTGTTTTGTGCGCCCTCTTTACCGCAAACCAAATACCTGCTCCCGCCATCAGAGCAGCCGCCTTCGGCATCCCTCCGTTCACCGCGCATCCGGGCAGCGTCCTTTTCGTCAAGCCCAACATCGCCCTCAATTGGCCTCTTGTCGCAAAATCTCCCGTCGATCTCTATCTCGCCGCTTATGCCCTTCCCCATCAGGGAGTCTACGTCCACAATCCCAAGGACCCTGCCACCCACGCCCTGAAAGACCTCGGATACGAGTTCGGCGATGTCCTCACCGAAGCCCACCACCCCATCCTCCAATTAATTAAATAATTTAATAGCATCGATTCTGCTATTTACAAAAACAAATAAATAGATTACAATATTGACAACAAAAAGCAAAACTTATGAGAATTAACGAACCCCATTTTATAGTGCCCCTTGCTGGGTCCCATAGAAAAGGGAAAAATCAGAATAGTTGGGACAGGTTAAAAATACCTGTGATTTATACAGCCCTTGCCACCTTGGGCATAGTAGGAAGCTGTCTAGTCTTGAAAACCCTTTTTCCCTCTACTCCAAAACCCCCTCCTTCGCCAAATCCTCCTGCACCAAATCCTCCTTCACCAACACCAGCGGGAGAAGATAATCTCGATATCACACCTAAAGACGAGAGCGTCTCCAAAATACCCCTACCTCCCTCTGAATGCTGCATATCGTTTATGGAAAAAGGCATTGAATTCGAAGATTGCGGAGAAGAATGCCCAACATTGCCAGAGGGTTCTACGCTACTTCCCAGCCAGCCGAAAAGCCCGTGAAAACGGGGTCGATTGAACACTTAAAGCCGCTTTCTGTATACTGTGACCGCTTAAAAAGTGTGAAAAATGCCAAGGAAGCGGCGCAGATTTTTGTGTCTAGAACGAGGAACGTGTTCATAGACACGGTCCGAAGTGAAGACCAAAAATATGCTGCCAAGCTGACGCCGGCAGATTCACATTTTTTGGGTGAGAGCAGTATATAATCGACAAAACCTGTGAGCCTTTTCCACCTACTCCTTCTTCTATCCGTTGTCGTCGTTTGGGGCGTGAATTTCGTTGCCATAAAAATAGCGCTGGGGGCCATCCCCCCGATCCTCCTTTGTTTCGCCCGCTTTCTTTTTTGCCTCCCCGCCCTCTTCTTCGTAAAACGGCCGCCTGCGTCTTTCATGCAAATCGCGACCTACGGCCTCGTGATGTTCGTTTTGCAATTTTGCCTCCTCTTCGTCGGCATGAGATCGGGGATCACTCCGGGCCTTGCATCGGTGCTGCTCCAATTCCAATCGTTTTTCGCCATTGCGTTTGCCATCCTCTTCATGAAAGAAAAATACCATCCTCGCCAAGGGGCCGGAGCGCTCGTGGCATTCCTCGGGATTCTTTTGATCGCCACTCATATCGGCGGCGATGTCGCACCCTCTGGATTGATTCTCGTCCTCTCTGCCGCCATCCTCTGGGCCACAGGCAGCATTTTGGCCAAAAGAATGAAAGGGAGCGGTTTATCGCTCGTGGCATGGGGCAGCCTCTTTGCATCCCTTCTTCTCCTGCCCCTCTCTTTCCTCATAGATGGGAAGGAGGCTGTCTTTGAGGCTTGCCGCAGTCTCTCCTGGATCCATATCAGCGCCGTCTCCTACATCGCCTTCCTGTCGACCCTATTCGGCTTCGGCACTTGGAATTGGCTCCTCCAACGCTACCCCCTTTCCAAAGTCGCGCCTTTTACGCTCTTGGTTCCGATCGTCGGCATGTTGAGTTCCGCCCTTTTTTTGGGCGAAGAGCTCCAATGGTGGAAAATCGCCTCAGCAGTCTTGATCGTCGGGGGAGTCGGCGTCAACGTCTTCGCCACTGGAACTAAAGAGGCAAGCCAAGCGGCCAACGCCCGGGAAATTCAGTGAAGAACCGTTGGCTTGGCCCCGCTCACGCCTGCTAAATAACACCTTTCAAAAGGAATCTGATCCCAAAGAAAAGACAATACCAAGGCAGTATGCGTTTCCATGAAAATTCCCTTTTGAAGAAGAGTCTGCTCAATCCGAATTCCACTAGCAATGCGGCCAGGAACAGTCCGAAAAAGGGAGAGTCTAAAAATCTCTCAAGGTACTGATCAAAATTTACCATAGTTAATTTCTATCTATGGAGTTGATATCCGAACCATTTCTATTTTCGCCAGTAACAGGGTCGCGATTACTCTCTAGTCTTATCACACCAATCTCTCCAAGCCTTACCGTAATCACCGTCCATGATATGCTCTAAAATATCGTCTCCTGTGGCTTTTCCTTGGCCATCGTGAACGGCAGCTCGGCGCAATCTCGGCCCTTCAGGGCCGAGTCAAGCGCCGGGGTCCCCGAAGACGCATCGTCTTTGGGGTGGGGGGCTATCTGTTGGTTCGCGGCAAGGAACTTGCCGCCCCTTACGGGAGGAGAAACTCCCTCCTCTCAGGAGGGAGTTCTTCAATGCATCGACTTGCTGCCGAGTCCCTATTCCACTCTGTATTCGAAGCAAATGAAGATCCACTATCTAAGGGGATGCCGGCCATTCCACTGAACCAAGTCATTTTATCTCCTATTCAGAACTAGAACGATTTTCGTTCCAAGCAAGTTGAACACTCTACCAAACATAAATATTGACATCTACATTATTTTTTTAACTCCCCTTAATCTCATGAAATGAGCCATGGAAAGGCCAGACTCTAAAAAGGACTTGCTGGATAACCTCTCTCGGTGCTATGCTGCTGGCTTTAAAAGGAATATTCCCATGCCTAGAAGCTGCATACTCACAGGAAAAAAACCGAGCTCTGGACGCTCATATAGCCTTCGCGGGATCGCCAAGAAGAAAAAAGGGATCGGTTTAAAAATCACCGGCTGCACCAACCGCCGTTTCCTCCCCAATCTCGTTGTAAAACGCCTTTGGGTGCCCGAAGAAAAACGGTTCGTCACCTTGCGCTTATCGACTGCCGCCCTGCGGACCATCGATAAGAACGGGATCGGCGCCGTCCTCTCCCAAATCCGCCGCAAAGGAAAAAGAATTTAAAGGATTTGTTTACTGCAGTATAAGGGTGTACCCTTATGTTCAGAACAAAACAACTTCCTCTCAAACGCTTCCCTCGCCCACCCCAGGTTAAAACGACAACACGATCCTGGTCTGTATCGTTTTACTTGAGTTTAGTCGTTTGTTTTTCAGTATGGTTCGTCTGGAGATCCCTAACCCCCACTCTCCCCACTCTTGGGCAGCCGCCCCGCCTTTACTCGAACCAGTGCCAGCAAGATCTCACGCTGACCTTCCTGGAAGCGATCCGGAGAGCGAAGCAATCGGTCTATCTGGTGATGTTCGGGCTGACCGATCCCGCGATCCTCGCCGCTTTGGCCAAAAAGACGGAGGTGGGGGTGGAGCCGATCGTCTATTACGATACGAACGGCTCTCCCAATCTCTATAAGAAACTAGGGGGATGCGAGGTCCACCCGATCCGGCAGATCGGGTTTATGCACCACAAGGTCCTCATCATCGACGGAGAAACGGTCTTTCTTGGCTCTGCCAACATGACAACTCAATCGCTCCGCATGCATGACAATCTCGTCATCGGCCTCTCCAGCAAAAAGATCGCTGAATTTTTGAAAAAAAAAGTCCCTTATTCCTCAGGACATCTGCGCGCTCCCGTCGGAGGACAGGACGTCGACCTCTGGATTCTGCCTGACCCGAATGGAAACGCGCTCGCCGAGCTGAAAAAAAGTTTGCGCAGCGCGAGCCAAAGCATCCGGATCGCGATCTTCACCTTTACCCACCCGACCTTGGCCGATGAGCTTCTCCTCGCTCAAAAACGGGGCGTTGCCGTCACGGTCGTAATCGATATGCACTCGGCTTTGGGGGCCTCGGCCAAAACGGTGGAAAATTTGAAGAAAGCCGGAGTCCAGATCTTTTTTAGCCAAGGGGTCCAGCTCCTCCATCACAAGTTCGTCCTCATCGATGAAAAAAAGCTCGTCGCCGGCTCGGCGAACTGGACGAAAGCCGCGTTCACAAAAAATAGCGACTGCCTCGTCATCCTGCACAACCTGACCCAAGAACAAAGATCGTTTATGAATTACCTCTGGAACCGGATCGCAAAAACCGCCCAACCCGTGGAATGACGGTCTTATATTAAGATTATATTTTTATTTGAAAAAAAATCGGACCTCTAGTTAAGCTTAATCCGCCGAAAAAATGGAGGCGTTATGAATTGCGGAATTAAACTTAATTTATTAACCGATTTAAAAGAGCCGGTAGCGGCGTTGCGGGATTCTTTCCCACAGGATTCTCAAAAAGCAGCAGTTCAGGCAAATAGAGCCTACTTCGAAACATTTTTAAAAAGTATGACCTTTGCCAAATGCACAGATAACAAGTGCCCCTCGACAGTGAACGGCACGGCAGAATACCTTCACATCACTTCAGATCCGAGCAATTTTGGATTCGCCGTGAAGAAAACGAATGAAACCGATTTCACAGGGGCTCAAATTAAATGCGCAATGACCGAACGTCCCTGCACCCCAGCCACGAATGCGACTGCCGCCGCGGATCCGAATGAGACAGTGAACACCATTTCTTGCCAGGCAAACAATGCGAACACCAAAACTTTCCCTTATACCTATGATGAAATCTCGCATAAAGAAACGATCATCGGTAAGACCGAGTTCCTAAACGCGCAAGCTGTCATAGATCATGGAAGAGGGCTAGGCGCTATCAGCGTTAAGACCGGATTGCTAGGCTTAGGCTTAGGTGGAAAATTTACCGGAGACATAGCTAAAGATATAGGGCAGTTCAAGCTTAACATACATGGGATCGAGTTAGGCTTTCCTCAAGAATCAATGGCCCCAGTGCCTCCAGAAGATGCTACAAAGGCTGAGATTAAAGCTGCAAAAGTTGCAAGAGATGCACAAATTGCAGAGTTGCTTAAAGATGCTTCCATGCTGGATCTATTTATGACGAAGATGAAGAATAACATTCGCCAAACAGAAGTGCCCTCTGAATTTTACAACTGGGCCTACCCAGCCATAGGCACTGCTGCTCTCGCCTCCCTATTTTGCGGCTATAAAACTGTCCAGGCCGCGCAAAAAATCATGAACGCTACGCCCGCCTCGAAGGTGACCGTTACGGAAGAACAAAAAGCGAAAAAAGAAGCCCTGCTTTATGGAGCCGCTACGATCGTTTCCATCTGCTTGGGAGGCTATGCCTTCTTCAATGCCAGCCACTGCCCAGCTGGCGCAACGGCGGACATGGGAAAATGCTACACGTGGCAGGTTAACCTAGTCTAGAGCGCAAGAACCTATCCGCAAGGATAGGTTCTCCTCTCTTGACGGCCCCCTCTTTTTGCCCTACTATGAAGAGATGAGCCATGTAAACCTCTTTGCGGTTTCCCTTTCCTTATTCCTCCTGATGGATCCGATCGGAAACATCCCCTTCTATATCAGTTTTTTGAAAGGGGTCGAACCAAAACGGCAAAGGGTGATCATCCTACGGGAACTCCTCATCGCTCTGGCCATCATCATCCTCTTCAACTTCATCGGCGATGCGCTGATGCATTTTCTGAGCATCCGGCAGGATACGATCCAAATCGCCGGCGGGATCATCTTGTTTCTCTTATGCTTGAAGATGGTCTTCCCTTCCCCTCATGATGGGACAGACAACCTTCCCCATACGGCGGCAGAGCCTTTCATCGTTCCGCTCGCTGTCCCGCTCATCGCAGGCCCTGGGGTCCTCGCCGCCGTGATGATCTATGCCAGGCAAGAAACGAATAAGTGGATCATGGTCGGAGCGATCCTGATCGCCTGGTTTGCCTCTCTTTTGATCCTGATCGCCTCTTCCTTTCTGAAAAATATCTTGGGCTGGCGAGGGATCCTGGCGATGGAGAGATTGATGGGACTTATCTTGTCCCTCATCGCCATCGAGATGTTCTTGAACGGCGTCAGCTCATTCATCACGAACTTGCGGTAATGGCACATAGTTATAAACTGACTGTTTCTTACGACGGCACCGCCTATTTCGGCTGGCAGAAAACAAAGGCGGGTCCCAGCATCCAAGAAAGTTTTGAGAAAGCGATCCTACAAATTACCCAAGAAAAGGTGCTGCCAGAGGCCGCAAGCCGCACCGACCGGGGCGTCCATGCGATCGGGCAGGTCCTCCGGGTCGCCCTAAAAAAGGAATGGGAGCCGAGAGTTCTAGAGCGAGCCTTGAACGCCGTCCTTCCTCAAGATATCCGCATCATTGCCCTCGAGCCGGCGCCAAAGGAGTTCCATCCCACGCTGGACGCGATAGAAAAAGAATACCGCTACTGCCTCTCCTTAGGACAAGTCCAAGACCCGGTCCACCGCCTCTATTCCTGGGCGTTTCGGTCCCCCCTTGACCTATCGAAGATGGAGCGAGGCGCTCAAGATTTTTTGGGACGCCATGATTTTTCCGGCTTTGCTTGCGAAGCAAAAAGGGATCCGATCTGCACCTTAACCCGCATCGAAATCGATCCTTTGCCGGAGGGGCGTCTTCAAATTGCGATGGCCGGGGAGCGGTTCCTCTACAAGATGGCTAGAAGCATTGTCGGCACCCTGGTCTACATTGGCTGCGGCAAATTGCCGGTGGAGGCCGTCTCGAAGATTTTGGCCTCCAAAGACCGCAAAAGCGCTGGGATGACGGCGCCGGCGCACGGCCTTGCCCTTTACAGGGTGAGATATTAAAATACTGTCATGATCCAACGAAACGACCCTTGCTGGTGCAATAGCGGCCTCAAATGGAAAAAATGCCATTACCCGCGCACCGGTCCCGCTGACAGCTTGGCCAAGCAATATTTGGAAGATTACGGCATCATCCTCAAAACACCCGAACAGATCGGCAAGGTCCGTAGAGCCTGCGTCGTCACTCGGCAAATCCTCGACGCCCTCTGCAAAGCGGCAAAGGCCGGGGTCACGACGAACGAGCTAGATCGTCTTTCCGTCCGCCTGCATAAAGAGGCCAACGCGATCCCTGCCGATTTGGGATACGGCAATCCCCCCTTTCCTAAAACGATCTGCACATCTCTAAACGAAGTGATTTGCCATGGGATCCCCGACGACCGGCCTCTTCAGGAGGGAGATATCCTCAATATCGACGTCTCCGCCATCGTCGATGGCCACTTCGGCGACTCTAGCCGGATGGTTGCGATCGGAAAAATTTCCGAGGAAAAAAAACGGGTCGTCGAAGTTTCTTACGAATGCCTCCAAAGATCGATCGCCGTTTGCAAACCGGGCGCGCCCATCTGGCATATCGGGGAAGCCATCGAAGATTACGCGGGGGCGCATCGATGTTCGGTAGTGAACCAGTTCGTCGGCCATGGCATCGGGATCGCTTTTCATGAGCCTCCCGAAGTGCCCCACCATCGCAACCAGCTCAAGATCCCCATGGCTCCCGGGATGATTTTTACGATCGAGCCGATGATCAATGCCGGAGTGAAAGAGGGCGTCG
>CAYTXY010000011.1:0-17888 GCA_964441355.1 uncultured bacterium | reverse complement strand
GTGCGTTTCTTCGCTCTTGTTCGGTGTGGGTGAACTCGGTTAGATCTTGATGTACCGCTCGCCGGGTTTGGCGCCTGCGCCAAAGGCCTGCTGGTCTTGCGGGGGCACTGGGAATTGGAATGGGCCTGGGTCTTCGCCATTCATGATTTTCGTCACGATCTCGCGCCATTTTTCAACTGTTTCCACAAAGAGAGGGGCAAAACGACGGAGAGCTGCCGCGTCGACGCCAAGACCCATGTCGATGACGCAGTGCATCAGGATCAGCTCTTCCTTGAGAGCGATCCCTACCCCGCCGCCAGCCATCTGGCCGCCAAGCATGGAGCCTTCGAGCAGCCTCTCATACAGCTTCAGTTTGGTTTTGTCATCTTTTGGAAGGCCGTCAAGAATGGGCGAGTAGAGATAAAGACGGTCCGAATTGCGCTCGTAAGTGATGTGCAGCGAAAAAGTATTGTCGATCCCGAGAATACAGGTAAAGTTCTCGTCAAAATCAAGACCTTCTAAATTGAGCTCTTTGCCGAACTCCTTCAAGTTGGCCTTGGCGTTCTCATAAGACATTGGTTCCCTCCTAAAAAGTGTTTAGCATTTTAACTCTAGAGTTCGTAAAACGCAAGCTTGATTTATAACTCTGGACCCCCTTGCTAAGCAAGGAAAAAGTCGAAAATTCATTCCACTAAATTTTGTCCTAATACGATTTTATTTGAAATGAAAATAAAATTCAATGCAAATCTCTATTAAGTGGATATGGTAGAAAAATTTTTAATTTATCCCGGGAAACCCGAGCCGTTGGGTCTTTCGTTCCAGGGCGGCCTTGCTAATTTCGCCCTTTACTCAAGCCATGCTTCAAAAGCGGTCCTAGGGCTAAGAACGGGCGGAAACGTCCAGGAAATCCCTCTGGAGCGGTCAGGAGACATCTGGCACGCTGCCGTAAAAGGCGCGGCGGAAACGGCGGAATATGCTTTCCGCCTCGAAGGTCCGCCAGACCCCGGCAACCTTTTCGATCCCGATATTTGGCTGGCCGACCCCTATTCGAGAACTCCCGCAACTTCCCTAAAATGGGGCGAGGGAACCGGCGGTGTCTGGTCTCTATGCAAGGCAGCAACTCCTTTCGATTGGCAAAAGACACCCCTTCCTTCGATCCCTCTCTCGGATCTCGTCATCTATGAGATGCATGTCAGAGGGTTTACTTGCCATGGTTCCAGCGCATCGAAGAATCCCGGCACCTATCTCGGGATGATTGAGAAAATCCCCCATCTCTTAAGCCTAGGCGTCAATGCGGTGGAAATTTTGCCGATGTTCGAATTCGACGAAAAGCGGTGCAATCCCAAACACGAAGAGAAATTTTTGAATTATTGGGGCTACGATCCCCTTTTTTATTTTTCCCCGATGCGCCGCTACGCTGCGGGCAAAGATCCGGTTCAAGAATTCAAAACCCTCGTCCGCGAACTGCATAAGAGCAAGATCGAGGTCATTCTCGATGTGGTCTACAACCATACCGGTGAAGCGGGAGACAAGGACTATAAGTTCAACTTCCGGGGGATCGACAACGCGGTTTACTACATGGTCGACGAATCGGGAAACTATCGAGATTTTACGGGCTGCAAAAATACCCTCAACGCAAATCACCCGGCAGTGCAAGAAATGATCCTCTCTTCTTTGCGTTACTGGGCGGACGAGATGCAAGTCGACGGCTTTAGGTTCGACCTCGCCTCTATTTTGACGCGGGGGGAGGACGGCCATGTCCTGAAAAATCCACCGCTCCTTCAAAAAATCGCCTCGGATCCGCTCCTTTCTAAAAGGAAGCTGATTGCGGAAGCTTGGGACGCTGCGGGGCTTTATCAAGTAGGGGCTTTTCCCGATTTTGGCCCCTGGTCCGATTGGAACGGGAGATACCGCGACCGGACCCGCTCTTTTCTAAAAGGCACAGACGACTTTTCAGGAAAGTTTGCGGATGTCATCTCCGGGAGCGAATTTCTCTATCGAAAACACTCCCCGCTCTCCAGCGTGAATTTCGTCACTGCCCACGATGGGTTTTCCTTAATGGATCTTGTCTCCTACAATCAAAAGCACAATATGGATAATGGAGAGAACGGGCAAGACGGCTCTAACCAAAACTTAAGCTGGAACTGCGGCCAAGAAGGTCCGACCGACGATCCGAACATCGCCCAGCTCAGGGAAAGGCAGATCCGCAACTTCCTTCTTGCGCTCTTTCTTTCTCAAGGGATCCCCATGCTCCTCATGGGCGATGAATATGGACATACTCGGAGAGGGAACAACAACCCCTACGTCCAGGATAATGAGATCAATTGGTTTCTTTGGGACGAATTGGAGAAGAATCGACAGATTTTTGAATTTACGGCGGCAGTAATTGCCTTCCGGAAAGCCCACCCCCAGCTGCATCAAAGCCGTTTCCTGACGGACAAGGATGTCGATTGGCACGGAGTCCAGCCCTTCCAGGCCGATTGGGGTCCGCAAAACCGGTTCGTCGCTTGTACGCTCAAAGGAAAGCCGTCGGTCTATCTCGCCTTCAACTCCGATTTCAACTCCAAATCAGTGACTTTGCCTCCCGGCTCATGGAAAGAGGTCGCCCGCACCGACCGCCCTTGGGGCGAAAATCACTTGAATGACGCCTCTAAGGGTCCTGATCTCCCCTCCACCCTGGAACTCCTCCCCCACTCGACTCTCGTTGCGGTTGGGTGAACGAGCCCTAGACTAATCATTTCTCTCAGCGGCTCCTCATTATTCTTTCTCCTGTTAAAACTGCTATCCCTGTTAGTACTCCTCCTGCCACTCCTGCTCGCACTCCCGCTCCTGTCGCTACAGCTCCTGCTACTATTGCTGCCGCTGCGGGTACTGATATACCTGCTTTCAATTTTAGTGCTGTGGCTAATCCTACTATCCCTCCCATTGTTGGTGCTAGCACGATTGCCGCTGCTTTTCTCAGTCTTTCCTCCCCTATTCTAGCCCCTGCAATGAAAACTGCATGAGATATGAAAGCCGCAAAAACTCCGTCCATCACTGGCCTTAGTCCTCCCATAATCCATTCCGTCCTGTTCATCTGGTCGCCTAAATCTGGATTCGTCTGAGTTTGCTCGTATGGATCAAGGTGATTGTTCTCTGCGATTGGCGCCATTGATGCGCTCCTTTGGTTAAGTAAGGCGAAATTGTACCACAGAAAAGAACAACCGGAAAAGAAGATTACGGCCTGGGGTGGAAGGAATGGGTGAACGGGCTGAATATTTATGCGACTGGGATGCTGCAGATCAGCAGAATGCATTTCGGATTCTTTGCGTTGTTCGATGCGAGATCCAATCTCCCCGAAACATTTTCCAGGCGCAAAGTGTAGAAACTCCCGAAATGATCCATGGAGTATAAACGATTGAATTGCTACCACTCTCTGTAGAAGCATCAAGCTTGCTCAAATCGCTGCAATTAGCCAAAGTTCCGTGAGTAGAATTTTGGCAAGTTTCGAGTTTATCCAAGCACGCTTTCCAATCAGCCTTAACTTCATCTCTTCTTGCTTGGAGAGTTGGAATGGCGTTTTTGCATATCTCGAGCCGTTCTTTGGTCATTGCCGATCCGTTCTGGCAGTCTGTTAAAGCTTTCGTGCAAGTCTCGTTCGTATCGACTGCAGGAGCTGACTTAAAGTATGAAAAGAAAGTTCCGACATTCACGAAAGCAGATGCAATCGTCACGACGATCGCGGTTGGCACTATTTGATAGAGGAGTCTATCCCGCAAGACACCTACGAGATTCTTTGGGGCAATAACTTTAGCAATCATATCTCCAGCAAGCGATTCAAGTCGAACAATATTAGCGCCCTTCGTGTTGAGTATCTCGGTTTGTCGGATACCTAACGCAGTCCATAGCTCTCCTATAGCCATTCAGCAGTTTGTCTTAATGGCATGCCGTACTCGGCTAATTGAAATCTTAGATGATCGATTTCCGCATTACTTATAGCGCTAGTACTCATTTTTAACCCTTTGGTTTGTTTTTTATTTCACAACATCTTATCAAAACTCAAGTTAAAAATCAATTTTTTTAAGTTTATTTAATTATTTAAAAAAATTACTGTTTTTTATTATTTTATTTTACAACTCAAAAAGAGAGGCCTGCCCCTGCAGCAGGCTGTTGCAGATTTCAGACCGCTTCGATACAATTTTGCAGCTTATGTCTCCTTTCTCGAAAAAAGAGATTGAAAATCAAACGTTTAAAAAGGAATCCCTTCAAGGCTCTAGTCTTAACTCTACGGCGTTTTCGCGGGTGACTTTTGATGGGTGTGAGTTGAGTCAAAGCGATTTGACAAGTTCGCGATTTCTGGAATGCAAATTCATTGGGTGCAATTTAAGCCTCATCAAACTGGACGGCTGCCGCTTTCAAAGTGTGGAGTTCGAAAACTGTAAACTCGTCGGGGTCGATTTCACAAGATGCGACAAGATGTTTCTCTCGATGTTATTAAAAAAATGTCTCATTGGCACGGCTAATTTTTCCGATCTCGATTTACGGAACACCCAATTTCTCGACTGTGTCATTCGAGACACCTATTTCAAAGAGTCCAATCTAATGGGCGTTGATTTCGGAAAGTCGGATTTAACAGGAAGCACCTTCCATCATACGAATCTCGCCAAAGCAAACTTGGCAGGCGCAATCAATTATTCCATCAATCCACTAACCAACAAATTGACGAAGGCGAAATTCTCAAAACCAGAAGTATTGTCACTCTTAGATCATTTAGACATTATCATCGAATAAAACGAACCGGTCATAAAAAATGTGTTTTAAGAGGTTTCTTGCCTTGCTCAAATGCGAGCATTTCTTCCAATCCTCTCTTAAGCCTTTCAGAAAATGCGCTCACTTTTCGCCTGTTTTTTGATTCATTCGAGGATCTTTTTGAAACAGATTTTCTCTTCATCTGACACGTCCTTTTCTCATTAATTTCTTAACGATAGACTTCGCGACGATGGCCTATTTTCACAACCAAGACGATCAGCTTGCTCTTGAAAACGGAATACAAAATTCGATAATCGCCTTGCCGCACACGATAGATTTCATCTTCGCCTTTTAGTTTCTCATGGCCTTGAGGGAATGGATCGAAAGCCAATTTATCGATGCGCTTGGCCAGCTTCTTTAACTCGGTGCGTGGGACGTCAGCAAGCTGCTTTTCTGCCGCCCGCGTAAAATCTATTTTGTATGTCACAGATCAAGTTTGCGTTTGAGTGATTCCCATGAGGTGGTTCCGCTTTTTTTTGCGCTAGCAAGAGCCTTGCGCGCATCGTCCAAATCGATTCGATCCTCTATTGCTTCGAGAACTTCCAAATCATCGATTGAGACGATCGCGACGAGCTTTTTTCCCTTTCTTGTCAAAACGACCCTTTTACCAGCGTAAGCGACTTCATTGGCAATCTCGGCCAGATTGCTTCTGGCATCGGAAAAAGAATGCTCTTCTGAGTGCGTTGACGTAGACATTTGTTACCTCAAATAAACCATAATTGTACCATATGTACAATTTGTACGTCAATCAATAAAATTATTTTAATTCTTATTTGCCTAAAATTCTACGGCCTGGGGTGGAACGAGTGGAACGCGGCTTTGAGGCGGGTTCCGGTGACGTGGGTGTAGCGGTCCGTCGTGCCGATATCCTCATGTCCGAGCATATCTTGGATGAGGCGAAGATCCGCCCCGTTTTCAAGAAGATGCGTCGCAAACGAATGGCGCAAGGTGTGGGGCGAGATCGATTTGCGGATGCCGGCAGATTGGGCATAGGCCTTGACTCTTGCCCAAACGGTCACTCGGTCGATCGGCTTGCCCCTTGAACTGATGAAAAGCGGGGCATTCTCTTCGAACGTTTCCCCTCGATAGCCGACGAGAAACGCATCGACCGCCTCGATCGCAAGTCTTCCGACTGGAATCACCCTCTCCTTTTTTCCTTTGCCATGCACTTTGACGAACGTGTCGTCCAAATCGCAAATCCGCAGCTTGCAAAGCTCAGACACTCTCATTCCGGTCGCGTAGAGGAGCTCCAGGATCGCCTTGTCGCGGGCGCCGATGAAATCCTCTTGCTTTGGCTGCGCGAGAAGGGCGTCGACTTCCTCGATGGTCAACACCTCGGGAATGAGCTGCCAAGTTTTCGGAGTGTTGAAATAACGCCCCAGATCGACATCGACAACGCCCTCCTTTTTCAAAAACCGGAAAAATATCTTCACGGAGACGAGGGTTCGGCAGAGGGTGGAACTTGCAAAGCCTCTCTCTTTGAGATGGCTTAAAAATTGGAGGATCGAGCCAGAATCGACGGAGCGCCAATGGGCGTGGCCGAGATGTTTGGCAAACGTCTGGACGTCGCGGCCATAGGCCTCAATTGTATGGGAAGAGAGCCCTCTTTCAGTGCGGAGGCAGTCGAGGAAATCGTTGATGCTTTCATCCATTGAGCCGATGGTATCAAAGGAGCGATATTCGGCGCGGGGATTTCCGATTTGCCGCAGATGAGATCGCCCAATTTTTCATGGACTTTGCTCGAATCGAACCCGAGCCAAAGGATGGCACCGAGAGCAAAAAGCAGCGGTGCGATGGGGCTTGCGGACAAGAGGATCCCGCAAATAAATGCGGCGATTCCAAGGAGCGCGATCGCCATCAAAAGATAATTCTTCACAAGCTGTTTCCCGTTCGCTTTTTTCACTTCCGCGACAATGAACTTCGCCTCTTGGATCGCTGCCGGATCGTTTGCTTCCAAACGCTTTAAAAACTGAAGGGTGACTCTTTCTCTGACAAGGCGGCAAGCGGCTTCGCTTGTCCTGGATGCGAACTGGTCCCATTTTTTGTTGAGCTGCGCTTTGCTCCAGGTTCCTCCTACAAGGCTTCCCAGCCAAGAGAGAGTCGCATGCAAATGGGCCGCGTCGCCCTCTCCTTGAAGGCGCTCTTCAAGCTGGCTCCGAAAGGAATGATTGATGGCAAGTCCATATCCCGACCAAATCCCTAAGAGGCCATACAACGCAAATCCCGCGACCGTGATGCTTAAGGACGCGGCCGTCGCAGTGGCGGCAGCGCCGGCAAACGCCGCCGCATTCGATACGACCATCGAACCGCTGACCGTCCCATAGCTCAGCCCCACGAGCCCGAAAGTGAAGTTGTCGAACCCCCCTTCCCAATCCCCATTTTGGAAAGCGTTGGCCAGCTTTAACCCGGCGTTTCTGATGATACTCAAGCCGGTGGCAACGCCAAGCGCTCCCCCTACAATCGCTAGAGCGCTCACTCCAGATAACACCTTTGCTGCCACAGCGCTTGCTTTCACGCTCGTGTCCACAGCCAGCGTACCCGCAGCCGCGCCGTTGCGGACCGCAGACAGTACATCGATCGTCACGCCGTTCGCTTCAGACAGCTTGGAATAAAGGGTCCGAGGCGCCATCTCGCTCCGAACTCTTTCTCTATGGGCTTGGCGGAAAATCTCCGCCTTTGGGGAAAAAGCTATGCTTGTCATCGCTTATATACCACATTTTTTAACGCAAATATATTAACAAAATTAACCCATAATGTCAATAATTATAATTAAAGTTTTAATTAGTTAGATCCAGATGCGATAACTGTAATTGGGGTGACAGAAATCGCAGCCTGCATAGCTGCGGCTCTCGACGTCCTGAATTTGTCGAGGATGATTGGGTAGAGAAGGAGCGCAAGTGCGATGGCCGAGGAAATCGCATAGAGGGCAAAGGAGAGGACTCCGAGAGACAGGAAGTTGCCGATCACCACAGCGATGAGCCCAATCAGAGACGCGCCTGCGATGATTGCGTCGATCACGATACTCTTCAAATTCTGGCTAAGCACCTTCTTGATCAAATTCTTCGCTGCCGCAAGCGCCGTCGCTTCCGCTACCGTATTTCCTTCAGGATTGCGAAGCTGCCACAGAAGCTTATCGAGGTCCATGAGAAGCCGCTCAGCCGTTTTCTGATTCGTCCGGCGTATTAAATATCGGGCTTTCACTTCGGCAAGATTAGAAATTTTCCTTTTGACCTCGGCAGCCTTTTGGCTGGAGTCCCATTTTGGGTGGAGCTTTTCGACTTGTCTTGCAATCGCTTCCTTTTCTTGGGCGTTGGGAGAGATTTTGTCCTTAAGGAATTCGAGCGTCTTGACCACCCGTTCTTTTTCAGTCAGCTTTGTATTTCCCATGATACCGTTCATCCTAGAGCGGAGAAGTGAAGCGCGGTAAATGCTCCAACTCGAGACCCCGAGCGAAAGGAGCGAGCCGAGCCCGTAAAATACGTCAGCGGCAATGCCTAGCCCGATGAGAGTTGGGGTAGAGAGGGCGTAGGCCAGGGAAAGCGCCGATGCATTCGTCAAGAGCGTTCCGGAAGCGATCTGGCTCCCTGCGCGCCGCGCGCCTTCGAGGTCTCCGATCGTTCGCGACTTATTGAGATCGGCAATCCCGTTGCCGACAAGCACGGTGCTGCCGACAACGAGGCCGATCGAAGACGAGAGGCCGCCCAAACCCGTGACGGCGGTGTGCTTAGGCCCGACATGGGGAATCAGTTGCAAGATGTGGCGGACAAAGCTGGAACTTATATCGGTCGCGTTGAGGGCATAAACCATGCTCTCCGATAAATTTCTCCCTTCCGGATGACGGACGCGGTTCAATGTCTTTTGAGCTAATTGCTCGACCAGGGGCAAGCGCGCATAGCTCGGGGAGCTCTTGGAGCTCTCCTGCCTGCGTAGTCCTGGCAAATAATTTAATTTTGAACCAACCGCATTAAGCATAACATTACCGTACAAATATTATACAATAACATTACAATTAATGAAATAATCTTAATATTTTTATTATGTACTTTTGCGCATTAAAAATTAAAATGAAATTTATGCTTAAACAGAAGAAATAACAGGATGGCAGGATAGGCAGGATAAAGAATAGAAACTTGGGAGATCACCACAAACAGAGTTGTTTGAACGAAGAAAACTTTCCCTTTTTACTTCCATTTCTTCAGGATTGTCCTAAATTGCCTATCCTGTCCATCCTGCCATCCTGTTATTTATATTCCTTTCGGTACACAGGCCTGAGAGTTTGAAGAACTCCCTCCTGAGAGGAGGGAGATTCTCCTCCCGTAATGGGCGGCAATTTCTTGCCGCGAATCATCAGATAGCTCGCTTGACTCGGCCCTGAAGGGCCGAGACTCTCGCCGAGCTGCCGTTCAGAGGGGTTGTAGGTGGCGCACAACAATATTCGTGAAGCGGCATTTTTTCTCGGTGTCTTCTCGGTGAGGCTCGGTGTTTAATTAACTTTTAGGCAACAAGACCTATTAGAACCAAGGGTTGAGTGAGGTTTTTTGAGAAATGGATCTATGGAGGAGATCGATGTCGATTGTTTCCGATGAGAAAAGATCGATGAGCGTCATCCAAAAATCGGTCGCTTGCCGGCGCCAATAGAGTTCTTTTGCTTTCTTCTCCGCCTCCTTCGGCTCTTTGGTTCCCCTTGAAACCACGTTGAAGATGTGCGGATAGCCGTCGCTTGGGCTTGAGTTCTGATCAAGATAATGGTAGGCAGCCCGGAACCAATGTTTGAGGAGCCCCTTCATATCTTGGGCATCAGAGTCGTTTGCCGCCGGGTCAAGCGCTAGCCGCCGCAGGGCATCCAACATCGTTTGGAAAAGGACTGGGTGGATCCTTCTGGCCTGGTTATTGTCGACAAACGCGCTAAACGGCACCTTGCTTGATCGGTCGAGATGCTCGATGATCCTGCTTCTCCTTTCGTCAACGGGAGCATCGTCGTAACCAGGAATGATTGGCGTCGAGGCTGCCCGGTACACTGGGATCGAGGGTACCTTCGCAATTTGCTTAAAGTTGGGAGAGGTTTTCGGGGCATCCAACGAAGTTATGCCATTTTGCTGCTCTTCCCCATCGATTGGCTCCAGCGCGCCGTTTAATGTAGTTATGCCGTTTGGCTGCTCTACGACTTCCCCATCTATTGGCTCCTGCCCGCCGTTGTTTATATCCTCGCCGGAGTCGTCGTCTGCGTCAAGCGCGGTTTTTTGCTTCAAGCGATCGGCTGGCGTCGGCTTTCCTTTAGCCGCGTCGGAGGCAACGTTCGCCTCTTTTCCGGGCGCATCTGTGAGCCAGATTCTCTTCGCGCTTCCCTTATTGACAGCTCGGCTCCTAGGAGGCCGCGCGATGGCAGAGCCATATTTGCCCGCACCCGCGCTCTCTTCCGAGTTCGGCGTCTCATCAACGCGGGGAGGTTCCGGCGCAAAAGCATGAGCGCCTTGACTCCATCCGGAGCTCCATCCAGTCGCATTCCAGATCCCAGCGCGGATCGCGTCATGAAGAGTCATATCGCTCCAGCCAAATCGGGCCGCGTCCTCAGCGCTCAACAAAACATCGTCGCTTTTTTGCCCGTAAGGATAACTTGCCCTAGGACTGCTCCAGAAAGAGGCTCCATCGTCGGCTTCCGTAACATAGGTAGTTTTGCTCGCATCGCCCCAGAATGCGAGGCCGGGAGGCTCTTTCCCCAACGTCTTGAGAGCGATCCCGTAGGTCTCTTGGATCTGGCGCACCGCATCCTTCGTGATGCCGGTAAAAGCCCGTCCCCCGCCCCAATCCATCCCCAAAAACTTCCAACCGCCGCGAACGAGTTGGATATCGTGGTATTTTTGCGTGATCGGATTGTAAAGAGCGTCTTTGATGACGAGCATGCGCCCCTGATTGCGCAATTCGTAATCGATAGGACCGCCGGAACATACAAAAGGAAGGGAAGTTGATAATGCCATAATTATTTCTTATTTAATACATATATTATACTAAATAATTGCAATTAAATCTACTTTTATTTTACAAAATATTATTTATGCTTTTTTAAAAAATTAGTTGGCGATGGAGCTCTTTGTCTTGCGCGATTTGTCCTGTTTGCTTACGCTATATGGTTATGCATCCAGAAGAGCTTATTCCTCAGTTTAACGAGCCTTTCCGCGCTGTCTTGATCTTCGGCCCTCCCGGGTCGGGCAAGGGAACACAGGGCAAATTCCTGAGCAGCGCGGGGAACCATTTTCACCTCTCATCCGGCGACATATTCCGCGGCTTATCCCCTGAATCCCCTGCCGGAAAGCTCTATCATAACTATGCCGGGAAAGGGCTCCTCCTTCCGGACGAAGTGACGATCCAGATTTGGCATCACTATGTCAACGGCCTCATCGCGACAAACCGTTATTTTCCCTCGCAGCAACTGCTCCTTCTCGACGGGATCCCCCGGACGATCCGGCAAGCGGACCTTTTGCAGCGCTACGTCCAGATCGAAAGGATCATTGTTTTAGAGATCGGAAACATCGACGAGCTCATCAAAAGGATCCAGAGAAGGGCGCTGATTGAAAAGAGAACCGATGACATGGATCCTCACGTGCTGAAGACTCGGATGGAAGTCTACGAACGGGACACGCTGAAGCTACTGAAGCATTATCCAAAAGAGACCTTATCCCGGTTTAACGCCGACCAAAAACCGCTGGAGGTTCTCAGGGACATTCTTGTAGGTCTATCCGATCTATTTTCTTCGTAATGCGGTCATTCGCAATTGTCGTTTGATCTCTCTCTCGGTGTGCTCGGTGGTTTTTACTGCTTAATGCGCTAAGACCGGGGGATAAAAAAAAAGCCAGGCTTTTTAAGAGCCTGGCTTGGTGTTCTTAAGAGGAGAAATTCTGGATTAGCCCCAGACTTTCCATCTTGGTTTCTCTTCTACGACGATGGGGTCGGGAAGGCTTCCATCACCCACAACGTCATCGCTCGCAACGGGAGCTTCTTCTTCAACGGTCACAACTGGCGCATCGAAGCTAACTTCTTCCGCGCCTGTAAGTTCCGTTGTTTCTTCGGCTTTCTTTCTGCTAAACAGCTTTGAGAAGAAACTTGGTTCTTTAGGCTCTACTGGAGCTTCAAAACCTGTACCCTTGTCGAACAAGAAGTCGTTGGCTCTGACTTCGTCGTCGCCGAGCGTGCTTTCGATCACGTCGATCTTAGCGGCAGCCTTTT
Organism: uncultured bacterium; assembly: GCA_964441355.1. Classification (GTDB taxonomy): domain Bacteria; phylum Chlamydiota; class Chlamydiia; order Chlamydiales; family SM23-39; genus CAIPFQ01. The sequence continues at coordinate 5,900 of CAYTXY010000011.1, read as the reverse complement.
CAGCTTTCGCTTTCAGATCTTCGATCCGAGCGTCTTCCGCTCTGACTTGCTTTTCAATCGCAGAGGCTGCTTTTTTCTGCTCTTTCGATGCGAAACTGAAATCTTCAGGGCGAGGTGTCCTTGCGGCATTGATCTCGTCTGTAAGGATCCCGATCTCTTCGAGAGTCTGCGTGATGGCGCCATCGTTGGCTTCGTATTTGTCGAAAAGATCGAAACCTTGCGTATGCCTCATTGCAAGCACGCCTCTCAATCTGCGCGGGCCCATCTCCATGATTTGAGTCAATGGAACGCCCTTCTCAGTCAAGAGCCGCTCGAGTTTTTCGTAAAGGTCAGCCAATTGCTTTTGGCGTGGGTCCAGGCTTGCGAGCGTGTCAGAATAGAGGTTGACATGCGCTGTCGCTTGCGCTTCGGCTTCAGCAGCCAAGCGGGCTTTCCGCTGGGAGGCCGTTTCGCCGGCTGGATTATCAAAATTGTTCTCTTTGTTCTCTAAGCTAGATCTGAGCTTGCTCTCCAAGTTTGAGAACTTGCCGAGGAGCTTGTCGATCAAAACCGATCCTGGTTTGGATCCCGCTTGCTCGCTTGGGGATACAATCGGATCCACGATCGCAGCTTCAGGATTCGCCGCTTTCGCGTAGACGTCCTTGATGAAGCGCGAACGGAGGTTGTTATCGATGAGTCCAGCGTCTTTCATAGCGTCGAAGACGGGGCGGATGACCGCATCGCGGTTTTTGCCTTTTGGAGCGAGCTCTAACGCTCGGGCTCCGGCATTGACCAACCCTTCGTAGCCTTTCGGATCTACTTTCGGCGCCAAGATTCCTGTAGCCACACCCTCTTTGAGAGTTTGTCTAAAGTTGCTTTCCGCTCTCTTTGGTTCGGTCTTCGCGAGCTCTGCTCGCTCTTCGACTGCGGCTGCTAGGTAATTTCCTGCGAGGCCGCGCTCATAAGCATGACCCATGATGCCGGCGAGGATATATTCCCGACGGTCGATGGAGGTCGAAGAATTTCCTTGCTGGTATGTGTATTTATCCGTCGCTTTCACTTCGGCGTTGATGGTTGATTTGATCTGGCTGAGCGCCTCGTTGAAATCGCTGGTAGAAATGGCGATATTCGCGAGCCTGCCGCCTTCGAAGTCGAAGAATCTGTCTTCATTGCCGCGCGCTTTCGATGTATTGTGGGCGTTCGAAGAAAGAGACCACTCGGTTTTCGTTAACTCATTATTTAGGTTTCGGATTCGAGCCGCGTCGTTTTTAAATTGAACCACTGTGGAACGGTCGAAGAAGATCCCGCCGTCTACAGAGACGTCGGCCACGCGCCGGATTTGGGAGAAGTTCAAGTCTGAACCGTTCACGCCGAGACCCGCTTTCAGGTCGTTCAAGCTCACTTCGTGGGCCGTGAAATGTCCAGCCGCTCCGCCAACAAGAGAACCCGCTAAAAAGCCCGCGCCAAGAGCGACAGCCGCTCCGCCGGTTACCGGCAGGCTCTTCGCGTAATCAGCAATGACTGTAGGCACGTAACCAGCAAACTGAGCTAGATGGGCCGTCAGGAAGGCTGCTACTTTATCAGCCCCTGGAACGGCTACGCCGTATCTTGCAGCGACCGCTACTCCACCGAGAGCCAAGGCGCCGCCGATGAAAGAAGAAACGCCGATGCGCGTCTTTGATGAAAGCGTCTCTGTTCTATCAGGAGCCGCTTGTTGACTGACTGAGTTTATTGATCCCATACTTATATCTCCGATAATTGGATTAATTTTGTTTTTCTAATTCATTTCATTTTAAATTCATCAGTATTATACATATTTCGATATTAATAAATCAACAATAAAAATCATAAATTAAAGAGTTGTAATATTATAAATTAGAAACATCACATAAAAACTAATTAAAAATATTATTTATTAAAACGTATTTTTTGAAGCATTGACAGATAAATGGGATTACTGATAGAATGAGGAGGTGTCTATTTCAAATAATAAAACCCTGGAGTCATCCATGGATACTAATAATAATCATATCGCAGCCTTAGAGAGCCGAGTGGATCATTTGGAAACGGAGCTCTCCTATCTAAACAAAATTTTAATTCAATGCGGATTCCCGGAAGGGGTCGCCACGTTGAAGGAAAGCGTCATGGAGATGCTCGAAGAAAAGCAGCTCCTCGAAGGCACTTCCTAGAAATTCCCCCTGCCGGAGGCCCCTCTAGCCTCCGGCCCCAAACACCCCTCTTCTCCAATCCACCTATTGTCCTTATTGAGATAAATCGGTATATTGGGATCGATTATTCCTATGGCAAAAATTATTTTTGAAGACAACCAGGATGAGGCCGAGCTTCCGGACGACTCCCCGATCATCGAGGCCTGCGAGTCGGCCGGCGTGCCGTTCGCTTGCACCGAGGGGGTCTGCGGCACCTGCGTCATCGAGGTGACGGAAGGGATGGACAACCTCTCGGAGTTCAACCAGGCGGAAGCCGATTTCCTGGGAGATCTCGACCGGGAAAGGCTCGCCTGCCAGTGCCGCCTGAAACGGGGCTATATAAAAATTAAATTTTAATTGAGGCTAACCATATGTCAGAAACCATTACCCGCGACATGACGATCGAAGATATCTTCAAGCGCTTTCCCAACAAAAGCCAGAAGCTGGCCCAGGAAATCACGAACGCCGGGCTCCATTGCGTCGGCTGCTCCGCTTCCACTTGGGAGACGATCGAAGCGGGGATGTACGGACATGGGATGGTTGACGAGGAGATCGACGGCCTCGTCGAGCGGCTCAACGCGATCCTGAGCGAAAAAGAAGACCTCTCAACGATCACCATCACGGAGAGGGCCGCTAAGAAATACCTCCAAATCTTGGAAGAGGAAGGAAAAAAGGGCTGGGGCATGCGCTTTGGCGAAAAAGCAGCTGGATGCAGCGGCTTTGAGTTCTTCCTCGATTTTTCCGAAAAGGCCAAGGCTGGCGACATGGTTTTGGAATCGTCCGGCATCCAGATCCATATCCATCACAAATCGGCCGACCGCCTTATGGGCTCTGTGATCGACTACGTCGACGGGCTCCATGGCGCCGGCTTCAAGATTTCCAATCCTCATATCAAGTCGGCCTGCGGCTGCGGCACCTCCCACGGTTATTAAGCTTTTCGCACAGCATGCTGATGTCTTACAAATAACATGGCCTTTGCGTTAATCGGTAAAAAACCACCGAGCAGCGAGAGCACCGAGAAAGAGATCAAACAATCTTGATTAAACACTCCTTGTATGGTGGAGCTACGGCAATAGTGCCTGCAACCCTTCTGCCCGTAAGCACCTATTTCCATGAAAGGGGCCACTGCGCTATGGCAGAACTTCTCTTTCAAAATGCAAGTTCTAGAATATTCGTTAACTCTACCCTGGGCCTCTTCGGGTACGGCTCAGGCTATTGCCACTATAACTCCTCTCAACTGAGCGAGCTTGGGAACTTGTTCGCAGGTCGTATTCAAGGACTCTCGTTGCCTCTGCTGGCCCCATCGTAATGTCATCACTATGTTGGCGATCACAAAGCTGGCCCATCGGATCCAGTCTGCCCCTATGCGGTTCATCTTGGCGACTGGGAACGTAGGTGTTGGCGTGCTTACAGCGCTCGATACACTCAGGCCTCTATGGGACAGTTCCCAAAAAAGTAATGATTTTGTGGCCGTTTGGGTCTATGGAGGGACAGTTGCCTATGGCCTTCTCACAGCATGTTGCTATGCCACATTTGCAATCGCATCCCTCGATTTATATAGAGCAGCTCTAGGGTTGCGTGCGGAGCTACAAGGTTAGTTCCAACTTTTCAGGGCCTGAGAGTGTAGTAAGTAAAAGCCCCAGAGGCGATGGCGGCCCCAAGATACCCCAAAGCCTTCCAGCCGGATGCATTATTGTTTAAGGCGTTTGGTACTGTATGACCTGCTGCTTTCGCCTTGACTCGAGAAGCCTCTAGATCCCTTTGGCCCTCTTCATCTATTTTCTCCAGCTCTTTGTAGGTTTTATAGAGGCAAAATAGCGTGCTTGCAGCGCCAAGACCTGTTGGCAAGTAAGATGTCGAATTTTGGGGTGTTGCATTTCCACCAGCGCCAAAGCCTGTATGGTGAAAAGAAAAAGATGGCGGGCTTTGGAATGGCGCATTTCCAGAAACAGGCGGAGCGCCCCAAGTGTGAGCATACTGTGGTTGGGGGGTTGGTAGAAGGATCGGGGAATTCTTTAGGAATTCATCAAAGAGAGAGGCATCTCCATCGCATGGGACTCTGTAAATGGTGGGGATACTTCTCTTGGGATGGATCAAACTTTCATAACATATGCCATCAGGATATCGATGGAACTGATAGTGAAGGCCATGATTATTGAGAGCATTACAACCGTTTTTATCGCATTCGAGTTTTTCGTAGTCGCTAGTTGCATCATTGGATAGAGAGATATCCAAATCAGGATTGTGATTTCTTAATTTTTTCTCCGCAGCCCTAACATGGTAAGAACCGCTCGAACAATATATTTTTGATATGGGTCCTTGAGAATTTATGTAAAATTGACAGTTATTATATGAAGTAATCTGAGGATGTTTCTGAAGAAATTGAGTGAATATTTTTTCAACCGCTGGCAATTGGTAGTCCACGCAGAGCTGATGACCAGGCATCGCCGCACATGTTCGGTGAGGGTTAATAGTTAAGTCCATGGTAAGATCCTCTTATTTTCAAGCTCTGATCGTATAGTAGGTAAAGGCCCCAGAGGCAACCGCTGCTCCAGCATACCCCAAAGGACGCCAGGTAGACGCTTTTTGGGTCGAACCTGCTGATGCCGCTTGACCTTGTGTTCTTGCCTTTAGCTGAGGGATCTCTTTGTTCCGTAAACTCTCTCCTATTTTCTGTCTCTCTTTAAAGGCTTTATAGGCCAAGAGCATCGTGGCGGCAGCCCCGAGGCCTGTTTGCAAGGTTGAAAAAGAAGAGGAGCTTTGGGACGATGAATTTCCAGAAGCAGGAGCGCCTGCAGGTTTTGCAGCCGGCGCAGTGGGAGACGGCGCTTGTTGGGGCGTGTCTGCTTTTGCTTCATTTGCAGAAGTAGGAGGAAGGCTAGCGGTTTTGCCATTCGTTGCAGTAGGAGGCGTCACTGGCGCAGCAGCAGGTGGAGTGGCTGCGGGTTTTGCATTCTGTACAACGGGAGGCGTCACTGGCGCAGTAGCAGGCGGAATGGCTGCGGGTTTTGCATTCTGTGCAACGGGAGGCGCAACCGGTTGGGGCGTTTCCGTTTTTGCTTCGTTTGCAGCAATCGGTTGAGCGCCTACAGGATTGACACTTGTTGCAGTGGGAGGCGTCACTGGTTGAGGCGCTTCCAGAGTGACCGGTGAAAGTTTTAGATATTCATCAAATAGAGAAACCTTTCCATCGCATGGAACTGGGACATATTTGCTGGCCTCTTTATCCTTTAAAGATTCGACACAGTTCCCTTCAGGTTGACGGGCGAAGTAATAATATGCATCATTAGAACCTGCAGTATTACAACGATGTTCTTCGCAATCGAGCCATAGGTGCTCGTCATTTCTATTTCTATTCTGCTCGAGCCTGATACCCAATACACTTTTTTTTAATTTGAGCGTGGCGCTAACAGTATGAGAAGCGCTCGAACATAATATTTGCTCACTACTAATTGAAGAAAAATGACAGTCATTATACTCGGTAATTAAAGGATGTTTCTCTAGTAATTTAGCAAAGATTTGTTGAATCGCTGGCAATTGGTAGTCCACACAGAGCCGATGACCAGGCATCCCCGCGCATGTTCGATTATTAGTAATTACTAAATCCATGGTAATATCCTCTTATTTTTGATCCGTTTTCATGCCCTGATCGAGTAGATGGTAAAGGCCCCAGAGGCAACCGCTGCTCCAGCATACCCCAAAGGACGCCAGGTA
>CAYTXY010000010.1:0-18812 GCA_964441355.1 uncultured bacterium | reverse complement strand
AAAACGATTTCAAGAACGCCGACGACCATATCTTTTTACAAACTTCGGCCGCCAAATATGGAATCTGGTTCAGCCCGCCCGGCAATGGCGTGAGCCATCCGGTGCATATGGAGCGGTTCGGCAAACCCGGGAAATTGCTGCTCGGATCCGATAGCCATACTTGCGCCGCCGGATCCATGGGCATGCTCGCCATCGGCTCCGGCGGGCTGGAAGTCGCCTTGGCCGCCATCGGACAGCCCTTCTATGTAAAAATGCCGAAAATCATGGGAGTGAAGCTGACTGGCAAACTGCCGGCTTGGGTCAGCGCGAAAGACGTGATCCTCGAAATGCTCCGCCGCCACAATGTCGATGGGGGAGTCGGAAAAATTATCGAATACTATGGTCCCGGGCTGAAAGATTTGACCGCCATGGACCGCCACGTCATCGCGAACATGGGCGCGGAATTGGGAGCCACCACTTCCGTGTTTCCGTCGGATGAGCAGACAAAAGCATTCTTAGCGCAGCAGAAAAGACCCAAAGATTGGAAGGAACTTGTGGCCGACAGGGGAGCGACCTACGATCTTCACGATGAGATCGACCTATCCAAACTCGTTCCGCTCATCGCCTGCCCCAGCAGCCCAGGAAATGTCGTGCCTGTCAAAGACGTCGCGGGTAAAGAAGTGTTTCAAGTGATGATCGGCTCTTCCGCCAATCCGGGCATGCGCGATTTTGCCGTTCCTGCGATGATCATGAAAAACCGGAAAATCCACCAAAGGGTCTCTCTTGACATCAATCCCTCTTCGCGCCAAATCCTCGAAAACCTCACGGAGATGGGCCACATGACTCATCTGATTGCAGCAGGAGCGCGCATCCACCAAGCCGGCTGCAATGGATGCATCGGGATGGGCCAAGCTCCTGCGACCGATAAGATCTCCCTTCGCACCGTGCCTCGCAACTTTCCCGGCCGTTCAGGGACGAAAGAGGATAAAGTCTATCTTTGCAGCCCTGAAACCGCGATCGCGGCGGCCATCACGGGAGTGATCACCGATCCGCGAGACCTCCATAGAAAACATAAGATCGCTTATCCGCGCTACAAAGAACCGCAAAAGATCATCATCAATACCGAAATGGTCTATCCGCCGCCAAAGGACGGGAAAGAGGTCAAAATCGTCCGCGGGCCCAACATCCAGCCCCTGCCTAAATTCGATCCGCTGCCAGACAAGCTGCAAGGCCCGGTTCTTTTGAAACTCGCAAACAACATCTCCACGGATGAAATTTCTCCTGCGGGATCGAAAGTCCTCCCATTCCGCAGCAACATCCCAGAAATCAGCAAATTCACTTTTTCGGGAGTCGACGAGACTTTTTACAAGCGGGCGATGCACACCCAAAAAACCGGCTCCTTCATTATCGCCGGATCGAACTACGGCCAAGGATCGAGCCGCGAACACGCCGCCCTTGCGCCCAGCTTCTTAGGCATCAGGGCGGTCCTGGCGAAAAGCTATGCGCGGATCCACCGGAGCAACCTGATTAATTTCGGCATCCTGCCTCTCGTTTTCTCCAATGAGAGAGATTGGAACGGGATCGATAAGGAAGACGTCTTAGTTCTCAGTGGAATTCATGATAGAATAAAACAAGGAAAAGATTTTATCGTTTTCAACCAAACGAAGAATCAAGAAATTCATATGAAATGCCCCTTGTCCAAACATGAGCGAGCCGTCCTGCTGGATGGAGGGCTCATCAACTACATGGTCAAGCACGGCCTACAGTAAGAGGGTGTCTGGAAAGCTTTGCCGGTTTGTGATAGAATCGGCGTCGACCCCTATAAGAATTTTTAGGCGGGGTGAAATATGAAACTGTTCCACGAGTTCATCCCCAAGTCGATCCTTTACCTTCGCCACGGCTATCGGTTCGAGACGTTTAAAAAAGATCTCATGGCTGGCATCACAGTCGGGATCATCTCTTTACCGCTCGCCATGGCGTTTGCCATCGCCTCGGGCACGACTCCGGACAAAGGCCTTTTCACCGCGATCGTCGCCGGTTTTCTCATCTCCGCGCTCGGCGGCAGCCGCGTCCAGATCGGCGGGCCGACGGGGGCGTTCAGCGTCATCATCTACGGGATCATTCAGCAGACAGGCTATGAAGGGCTCGTCGCCTCCACCCTGATCGCCGCCACGATCCTCGTCCTTTTGGGGATCTTTCGCCTGGGAACTTGGATCAAATATGTGCCATATCCGCTCATCATGGGATTCACCACCGGCCTTGGATTGCTGATTTTCTCAAGCCAAATTAAAGATTTTTTTGGCCTCAAGATGGGAAACCCTCCGGTTGATTTCGTTGACAAGTGGATCTCCTATTTTCAAGCCTCCCACAGCTTCGACCCGCTAACTCTGGCTATCGCCACGGGATCGCTTGCCACGATCCTTTTGATCCGGCGCTACCTTCCGAGAGTCCCTTGGGGGATTGCCGCGATCGTCCTTCCAACCTTGATTTGCTGGGCCTTCGACCTTCCGATTGCGACGATCCACTCAAAATTCGGCCAGATTCCCCACAACTTGCCCATCCCTCATTTCCCAGCCATCTCTATTCCCATGGACAAACTCAGCGTGATCTTCATGAACGGGTTTTCCATCGCATTTTTAGGCGCGATCGAATCGCTCCTTTGCTGCGTGATTGCCGATGGGATGACGGGGGGGCGCCATAAATCGAATTGCGAGCTGGTGGGGCAGGGGATCGCGAACTTCGCTTCCATGCTTTTCGGCGGCCTTCCCGCAACAGGCGCGATCGCCCGAACCGCGGTCAACATCAAGACGGGCGCGAGCACTCCTGTCGCTGGAATGCTGCACGCAGTGACCCTCTTGGCGATCCTCTTAGTTTTAGCTCCCGTAGTGAGCCAAATTCCCCTCGCCGGTTTGGCCGCCATTTTGATGGTGGTCGCCTGGAACATGAGCGAGGTTGGCCATTTCATCCGCCTGCTCAAATCTCCGCCCGGCGATGTCGCCATTTTGGCCGCGGCCTTCCTTTTGACCGTTTTTGTCGATATCACCGTCGCGATCACCTTCGGGATGGTCCTCGCTTCTTTCATCTTCATGAAGCGGATGAGCGGCGCATCAAAGACGATCCCGCTCACCCACTTGTACCGCGAGCGGGGATATGAGTTTCCCGAGAGAAACGATCCCGACGCCATCTCGAAAAGAGTGGTTCCAGAAGGGGTGGAGGTTTATGAGATCCAAGGCCCCTTTTTCTTCGGCGCGGCCGATTTGCTGAAAGACATGATGGGCAATTTCAAGGCCTCTCCCAAAGTATTCATTCTCCGGATGCGCCATGTCCCGATGGTCGATGTCTCGGGGATGCAAGCTCTAAAAGAATTTTTTCATAGTTGCCGTAAGAAAAATACGGTATTGCTCTTATCTGGGATTCAGGGACAAACTTCGCTAGATCTTGAGGCCTTAGGTTTGTCAGACCTCATCGGAAAAGAGCATATTTTCCCCCATATCGACGAGGCGTTGGCCAAAGCCTCGGAGCTTGTTAAAAACCTCCAAATATAAATTATGTATAAATTAAATTTTAATTTTTTTTTTCAATTTCAATAAATTAGAGTGTATGTTATAATTTCTCTACTATGACAACTGTAGCTTTGGGATTAGATCCGGTTTTCAAAAAATTTCCTACCATTAGCGGGGAAGCGCAGAAGATCACTGCCGCTTTGGACGCTGTAGAACGCGGGGCTCGGCTTGCTACGGGGTTTTCCCCCTACGCTCTTGCTTGCCAAAATCTGATCACCTCCTCCACACGTCTACGGACAGCTCATAAAGATCTGGACGCCGCTCTTCAAGCGCTCTCTCAGCGGGTCGTAACGGCCGCTGCCAAGATCGTCCCTTCCGAATTCCTTGCCGCCATCCGCGCTGACGATGTTAAAACAGTTCAGAACATGCTGAGACTCAGCGACATACAAAATAAAAAGCTCGCAAATGGCGAGATGCCCCTCCATTTTGCCATCCGGTCCGGAAGCGCCACAGTAGTAAAATATTTACTTGGCAATGCCCAGGCCAACCCCCTCGCTAAAGACCATCAAGGGCTTACGGCCTTCGACCATGCTTTTATCAAGAACGACACGCAGATGATCGCCCTCGTCCTTGGGTCTACTCTAGGCACCCAAATTCCAGAGAGCGCTATCCCAGCAAAAGGGGATATCCCAGAATTGCAGCTGATCAACCAGGAAATAGCGGGGCTCCGCAGGCCGCCCGTCTCCAAACTGCCCCCTCTGCATGCAGCCGCGTTCTTGGATGACCTTAAAGGCCTCGAAAAGCACGCAGGATCGGATCTGAACGGGGTTGACGCGAACGGGATGACCGCCCTCCATTACGCGGTTTTAGGCGGCAGGGAAGCTGTTGTTAAATGGCTCCTAGCAAAAGGGGCTAAGCTCGATGCCAAAGCTTCTAATGGGATGAACCTCCTCCACTTTGCCGCCATCAGCGGATCGGAGCCGATCTTAAAGTGTCTCCTCGACACGAAGAAATTCGATCTGAACGCGGCGGACGGGCGGGGCAGGACACCACTCCATTTTGCGATCGCCAGCGATAAAATCGCTATCGCACGGACGCTCATCCAGAGGGGAGGGGATCCTCTCGCAAAGACCATGCAGATGACTCCTTTTGACATCCTCGAGGTCGTATCCCGAATTCGGGCGGAAGTGCGCGACCCGTTGAAGTTAGATCGCTCATCCCTCTTTATATTAGGCTCCTTTGCCGCATCCGCCGCTTGCCACTATTTTGGAGATGCGAAAAAAATGGACTTGCATTGGGCCCCTACGGACCCTCTATGGAATGGCCCATCCCTAAGACAATACCTTTACTTTGCCGGCAACGTATTGAGCGCTCTTCCGGTGCTCGGCTCGCTCTATAAAATTTCGAGAGGAGGCGGCAATCCCTTGAAAACAATCCCCGCTGCCATGGGGTTCAGCGGTGCGCTCCTCGGCTATATCATCGATGATCGACCCTCAAAATCCTTTTTCGAAGGCGGGCACTCGCTCTATCTCGGGAAAACTTTGATCGACAATTTACATAATGCTTGGAAAAATAGCTCCCTGGAAACCTACCGCCCTCTTAGGAACGTGATTGTCCATACCGCGAACACCCTCTTTGCCGCCTACGAATATATATATACAAGCGGGATGAATAAGAAAATAGCTTGCAATCTCGGGACGAATGGGCAGTGTATCGATCAGTTGCTGCCGAATTATGAGAAGCCTAAAGAATGCCAAGGATTGGAAAACGGAGTCACGGACAAATTATTAGATGCGCAATGTCCAGATGAATTGAAAAAGCGCGAACATAATATAGATAACTGCCTAGCTCAAGACACCTCCGCGCTCGAGAAAAAGATAAAAGACATCTGTGAATCAAAGCTTCCAACAGAAGACAAGATAACCTGCTATGGACTCTCAGAAGATGTCTGCAATGCAAAGAAGAACAAAGCGCACCAAGCCCTAAAAAACTGCAAAGAGGATCTAAAGTCCAATGCCTGCGAACAGTATTTCCCAGCTGAAGACAGCGATACCTGTAGAGAAAGGCTAGTAAATGAAGAGATCCTAAAGAAAGAGGCCTGCGAACAGCTCTATCCAGAGCCATTGGAAGAACAGGCAACCTGCAAGGCCAGAGTCAAACCCCTGCTCGAAATGCAAGCAAAGAAATGCGGCGAAAAAGCTGCGGAAACTTTGGCTGATGCGAAAACGATTTTGGACTTAAGCGGCGAGACCACGGATCCAGAAAAAGCGCTGAAGATATTGCTCGCGGAATTTAAGGAAACTCAGTCTGCGACCGACAAAATCAAGCAGGCATATGAGACAATAAAAAATCCTCCACCTACATATACTCTAAACATGGGGGACTCTGCCGCAAATCGAGAGGCTGCTGCCCGTTTGATCCTAGGTCTTAAAGAGGGCCATACGAAGAAGGAATGTGTTCGCGCGTTTAGAGATACGGCATGGAAATGTCATCCCGATATGAAACCCGATCCAAAGTTAAATTGTCCTGATCAGGAGACAATATACGCTTCTAGAGATCTGCTTTGTCCATAGTAAATAATCTATCTCAATAAAACGATTTTGCGAATTTCGATTTTAGTTGAAAATTCATGAAGTTGCAGTTATAATGATCTCAATTTATGGTGAGATCAATGAAAAAAATAATAAAAACTCCAGATCCCATTACAATAGATCTTTCCAAGAGTCTGGGATACCAGCTCTATTGCCTTCCGCGCATTTGGAACCATGCCTCTGCCAGTTATCCTTATGCAGAAACATTTTATGCGCTCCACCGCCGCTCTATACGTCTTGCCCCATCTATGAAAAGCGGAAAATAATCCCAAAATTCATCGAAGAAATCTGATTTTATTAAATAACAGGATGGCAGGATGGACAGGATAATAGGAAATGACTCCATAGAGGCAATATCCCCCAGACCATTACGGCCGTGAAGAACTATCCTTTTTACTTCCATTGCCCGAGGATGGAAATGCCTAAATTACCTATCCTGTTCATCCTGCCATCCTGTTATTTTTTTTCTTAATCCTGGGTAAAATCTTTTCATTTTCCTTTGAAAAGAAGCGGGGATCTTCTATGATCCTATTTCCGATAGCCCAAGGGTGCTGCTTGGAACGTTCGACGATAGCGCCATTTTCTCCCCCGCCTTTTCCCCAAGAAGACTATGACCCCAATCGGGATGAGAAAATCGAGGTTTGGCGCTCTTTGTTGGATGCTTTGAGCTTTGGGAAAATGTCGTGGGAAAAATTCTTGCAAGGAGTGCCGGTTTCGGCTCATCCCGCCCGCCTTTTGACCACGACTGAAACGGGACAGTCGCTGCTCCATTTGGCGATCCGAGCGAATAGGGCCGACATCGTCCAAGAAATCGTCGATAAACTCCCTCAATTAAAATGGCGGCGGAGCGCCATGAATTGGAGCCCTCTCGAGCTCGCCCGGTTTCTCCCAAGAGAAAATCTCGCCCGCCTCCTTCAGCCTGAGCCGACGCTTGCCTTTTGCGAGCAGCCGAATGTTGCGATCCCAGACCGGAGTCGGTTCGAGTCTCTCTCAGAGGTCGAGTACATCCCACAGCCCCTTTTTGCTAGCGTTGCGATCTTCGACGAGATCGTAAACATGACAAAAAAAGCAAAAAAAGAAGACGCCATTCCTCCTGAAAGAATCTGGATGGGGATCTACTTCGATAAAGAAATCCAGATGGGCATCCACCCTAAAGTTTCGATCCGCTTCATCGACGAGAAAGTGGGCTTTGGGGTCTTTGCCGAACAGAGAATACCGGCCTGCTCTTTTTCAGGAGAATGCCGAGGGGTGGTCCAGGAAAGAAAGAAAAAAGAACTCAGAGACAAAGTCCACTGCGTCCGATACGCGGTATGGGAAATGGGAAAGAGGAAATTTATCCTCGACGCGGAAAAGAAAGGGAACTTCACCCGTTTCATCAACCACAGCCTTAAGCCCAACCTAAGCCTCCAATCGGTCTATTGGCGGGGCATCCCGAGGCTTATTTTCGTGGCCCTGAAAGAGATCGCCGAGGGGACGCAGCTCACTTTCGATTACGGCACTTTTTTCTGGAAAGAGTGCCCCCAGAAGCCGGTCTCTTTCGAATGATCCCGGAACAGAAAGTACAGGTTCAGAAAGACGGGAACCCGCGCCTCTTGACTTTGCCCGAGTTCGAGGCTGTTATAGGCGCTGCATTCATCCCGAGGCTCGAGTTCGAGAGCGATGCCGTAATCGATGACATTCGAGAAAAGACCCAGAAAATCCACAAAAAAGGGGAGATTTCGAAGGAGCAGCTATGGCTGGGCGCCTACTACAAAAAGGAAATCGAATCGATGTTTCTCCCCGAAGTGACGGTGCGTTGGATCGACGACTCGATCGGATGGGGCGTATTCGCAGCCAAAGCCTTCAAAAAAAGGGAATTTATCGCCGAATACGCTGGCAAAGTGCGCCCTCGGCGGCGCCAAGATAAAAATAACGCCTATTGTTTCGAATACATCGTCGCCCCTCACGTCCCGACTCGATATTCGATCGACGCCGAGACCCAAGGGGGGATCGGGCGCCTCATCAACCACAGCGACCGGCCGAACCTCCTTTCGGCGCTCGCCACTTTTGAATCGGTCAGCCACGTGATCTTGATCGCGAGCGCGCCAATTCGAGTTGGAGAGCAGCTTTGCTACGATTACGGGCCCGATTATTGGTCGCGCCGCTCAAAACCGGCTTTGTTGCATAAAGGGTAAATTAACACCGAGGAACCCGACTCGCGAAACGCGTAATTATGTTCGTTTCTCGGTGCTCTCGGTGTGCTCGGTGGTGAATTAAACCGCTTACGGTCACAGGCCTGAATAGCTATTGATTATGCAATAAAGTCTTCAAAACCCAAAAACCTACAAGCTCCTTGACTAATGGGAGAATTCACGGGTACTCTTGCTAGCCATGCAAGACCTGCGAATTTGGTTTTTTTCTCTTGTCGCGTCACTACCCGCTTGTCAAACAGGTGACAAATGACATGCTACGGCTTTGCCATGTCGATCCTCCTCCTCAGCCTAGCCTTTGGCTATGGCCTTCGTCGGTCGGAGCGCTGCGCTTCAATCTGGCTTTGCCTCGCTGCGTCATTTGTTGCCACCTATTTGCCTAGCGGGTTAGTGCCGCTTCTTGCCACTGTCAACGAACCGTTTCGCTGGGAGTATTTCAGCGGCTACCGAAACGACCGGCTTCATTGGCACTTGCAGACGGGCGGAAGCGGGCTTTTGAATACCAGCGAAATCTACCGCGACGTCCAATTTTGGGAAAATGGCCTTGCGATCAAAACGATCCACCGCGATCTCGTCCTGTTTCTTCGCGGCAGCTACAGCGCTTTTGGCAGGGGAGGGACGGTGTTCGAACGGTATGCAAACCTCCCGTTTACAACCGATGAGCCTCTCTTTCGGTTCACTACTGTTGGATGGGCTGCCGACACTTCCGGGTATTTTGGCTATGCGGTCAACTTAACCCCCGACCGGACCTACAAAGTCATCTTCATCCCCCTTTTTGGATATTCGGCCCATTTCGAGCGTCTCCAGGGACGAGACGGCCGCCCGGATCCGTTCCAGTCGATAAATGCTGTGGGGGCAAGCTCGTATACCATGAGCTCAACACTTCCGGGCACACTCCATTTGACCTGGTTCGGAGCCTGTGTGGGCGGCGGATTTCAGATAGAGTCCGGAGGCGTCTTAAATTTCAGCGGGGGGTATAGCTACCACTGGCTAAATGTTCGGTTCAAAACTGCTTACGAAAATATCGTTTCCCTATTCGATCCCGGTTTGGCGAGCCAGCAGCAAAATACATTTTTTTTCCGGACGAAAGGAAGGGGCAACCTCGGCCAAACAGGATGGGGACAGATTGATTTTCTCCTCTCCCGCCCCTGGCGTATCGGACTCGGCGCGCAAATTCACTACTATTCTACCGAACTACAAGAAATCGCCCTCCACGAAGTAGTATCCACTCTCGTACCTGCAGGGGGAACGGTGGAGAGCAAAATTTCCCAAAAACTCAAAATCCGCTGGACATCGCTCTCAGGTTGGTTCATGGTATCGAGGGAGTTTTAAGATGAACGATCCTCATTCTTATAGGCAGCCGGGCTCCCGCCTGCCGCCCCGAGACCAGCTCATCATGGGAATCCATGCCGTGCGCGAAATCCTTCTCCATGCGCCAGAGCGGCTCCTCCGCGTCTATTCCGCCGAGCCGAAAAAAGAGGGGAGGAGATCCCAGCTTCTTGACCAATGCGGGAAATTGGGGATTCCCATAGTTCCTGTGTCAGAAGATGCTTTGACGAAGATGACAGGGTCCGATTCGCACCAATCGGTTGCGGCTCATGTCAAAGGGCGCTCCTTTCTCAATGTTTCGGAATTTCTCAAAAAGATCGAGGGACAGGAGCAGTCGCTCGTTTTGATGTGCGACCAGATCTTCGATCCCCAAAATTTTGGATCGCTCATCCGCAGCGCCGAGTGTTTAGGGGCCGATGGAATCGCCTGGTCGAAAAACCGCGGCGCCGATATTACGCCCGTTGCCGCCAAATCAAGCTGCGGGGCCAGCGAGCTTCTGACGCTCATTCGGATTTCCAACCTGGCAGAAGCTGTGGGACAATTTCAGGAAGGGGGCTTCGATACCGTTGCCGCCCTCCTCGAAAAAGGCTCCCAGAACGCCTTTTCTTTCGATTTTTCTCCCCGCACCCTCCTGATCGTGGGGTCGGAAGGGGAGGGTATCCAGCCGCTGATCCGCAAAAAAGCCGACCGCTCTCTCTTTATCCCGATGAAGGGGAAGATCGAATCGCTGAACGTCTCCCAAGCCGCCGCCCTCTTAATGGGACTCTATCAAAAGCAATTCGGCTAGAGACTACCGGTTATCGGGATATCTTTTTGGCCATGTGTACGAGACCGTGGTGCGGCCCCTCATAGACATCCAGGCGGCGATGTCCATCTCCAGGGTCTTGGCCCGGACGACGGCCTCCATCAGCTCATCCCAGTTTTCCGCCGTCCTGGCGTCCTCGAGAAGCCCCAGAACCTCGTTATAATAGTCATCGTCCAGGTCGACCATCCCTTCCTCGACGGAGCGGCCTAAGTTCGCTTGAATGTCTTCCAGGTTCTGAAAAACTGCATGTTTTGCCTGAGTGAGCCGGTGGTCTTTTGCCATGATACTAAAATTTATAACATTTTTGAATCCATTTTGGAAGGTAAAAATTTCAATTATATTACCATTGAAGTATAATTTTCATTCGTAAGTTCTTGATTAAATTAAGTTTATTGCAACTTTTATCTTCTCAGAATATTATAATTCTGATATAATTGTCTTGTTTTTGATAAACTTTGTAAATTAAAGGAAGTAACTATGGCACCAGTAGGATTAAGTCCTAAAATTCAGGACGCTAACCGTGAAGTGGCTATCGCGCGGCCAAAGATGAATACAAGGCTGAATAACTCTGATAAGGTCAGAAAGGCAAGCGAATATCTTGATTTAAACGGACCTTTTTTCGAGAAGCATGGCCCTGATATTTTAAAATTGATTGAAGACACGAATAATTTAGCCAGAGCGATCGACACGCTCAATGATACAGGCTATGAGGCCGGCCCTTGCAAGATCACGAAAAAGGGACGCTTCTGGGACACTCAAATCAAGAAGCCCGTAGAAGAAGTCAACGAAGACATTCAGAACAACCTCGACCAAGAAGTGGTTAGAACGGCCCTCTCCACATTGAGAATCTCCGAAGAGCCTAAAGCGCCTTTCTTCACGCTGCCAGCTCTCCCAGCTACTGGAACGCTCGTTAAAGGCGGCGCTGCCGTTGCAATAATTTCGGCCGCTGGTTCAGCCTACTACTTTAGAGACAAGATTGCCGACGCGACTCCGCAAAGAGTCATCGACGCCTTCGCAACTGCCTACTCTTACGTTCCCGCAGTTCCGCAAGGAGTGAAAGATGCATTTTCTAACGCATCACAAGGAGTGAAAGGCGCATTCTCTACGGTTTACTCTAAAGTTCCTTCCATCCCTTCTTCGAAGGATGTAACGGACTTCTTCTCTACCCAATGGTCAAACGTTGCAACCAGCCAAGCCGGCGTGTTTGTTGCGGATCACAAGATCGCTATTGGTGCGGGAATTGGCGCAATTGTAGCCGTAGGCGCTGCATATGCGATCTATAGAGCCATCCAAAACCGCAAGAGCGAAGAAGCGTAAGCTCAACTGTTGAAATCCCTAGGAATCAAATTCCCAGGGCGAAATCTAAAACCCCTTCCTGAAACGGAAGGGGTTTTTTTATGGACAAAAGTTGCCTTGGCCTCTCGTTGCCCGTTGACAAAATATTTTAACTGCATTAGAAATTTATCCTTTCTTAACATCCAAAAGAAGGTATATATGGCATCTGAGGTTACCTCTAAAGTCGGGAGTTGCGGCACCGTCATAGATCAGAAAAATTCAAAGAAGGGGATTCCTTCAGCAAGCGAATATATGAGAAAAGCGGTTGCCTCTCAGTTTTCAAGCGAGGCTCAAGGAAAGCCAATTCCCAAAAAAATAGAAAAGCGCGTCAGCCATGAAGAATACACGAATGCCGCTTCAGATATAGAATCTTCCACCTAGGAGGAATCTTGCTCTGTAAGAACCGCAGAATGCTTCAAAAATGCATCGGCATCGCAGCAGCATGATGGCGGGAAAGGAAATGGGAAGTTTTGGGATTCTCTTTCTTATAACCGAAGGGGCGTGTCCCGGCGAGGGGACAAATGTCGCCTTTGAGAGATCGAATGATGTTGGAAAATAATTTAATCTCTTCTAAAATTTTGTCCTTTCTTAAAATTCAAACGGAGTAAAGATCAGGCTTGCAAAAGTCCTGGGAATCAACTTCGCAGGAGCGAATTTTTTTTGGTTACACGAATCGATCCTTGAAAAAATATTTATTAAGCGCTAGAATTTTGCGCTCTTTTTCTTAAAAATTCAAAAAGGAGTGATTATGACATCAGGGGTCGATAGTAAAAGCGTCAACAGCGGCGGTAGCGTAAGCGCGAGCGAATCACACGATGACTCGTACAATATTGGGGGACCTTCGGGCAGTTCCTCCACCAACTCTCTTACCCAGACGACCTCCGCAGCGCTCAAGGCATCCACCGAAGGGTACAAGAATGAGAGTCAAGAGAGTACATCTTCTCGAAAAAGCTTTGTCATTGAATATGAAGATTCACAGGGCGATATCCCTCCATCTTGCTGTCAAAAAGTTGGGGAATGCTTCAGAAACTTTTTCTCTTCGAATAAAAATCCATGATTCTTGAGCAAATATTTTTAGACGAGAATTTTCTATTTTATTTCGCAAACTAGAATGAGTTGATTATGGCAACAGGAGTCGATGGGGGAAACGGCGGCACTAGCGTAGGCGTGAACATGAACAATGATTCCTACCAGAGGAGCGCTTCAACTAGCAGTCCCTCCGATCACCCTCTTGCCAAGGCGGTCTACGAGCGGATCAGGAGAGAGAAGGAAAGTCAAGCCAGTCAATTAGTGCGAAGAGACGGAATTGAATATGAACATCAAGTCACTGAAGACGCCCCAGAATCTCGCTGTCAAAAAGTTGTGGATTGCTTCGGATATTTTTTCTCTTCCACTCAGAATCACCAAAACCTATGAATCTTGACCTTATCAAAAGCTCATATAAACGGACGAGAGCTTAGATCCCAGGAAGGTCAAAATGTCGCTCCTTGGGACCCTCGAATGATTGTTGACAAAATATTTTAATCTCTTTTAAAATTTTATCCATTCTTAAAACCCAAAGGAGTAATTTATGGCAGCAAGAGTCGAACAAACTAACGGCGGTACTGGCGTAGGCCTGAACGAATCATACATGGTGGATCCATCCGAAGGACAGGGCTCTTCTTCCACTGGCAATACCAACGAGGCGGCCAAGGGTCGGTTCAGCCAAGAAATTGATCCTGGCAGTTCATCGTCTCAAGGAGGCGGTGGAGTGGATTATGACCGTGAGTACGACAGAGGCGGATCTTGCTGTCAAAAAGTCACGGATTGCTTCAGAGGCTACTTCTTTTCGACTAAAAAAACCAAAACCCACACCAACTAACCAATCCCCCCTTCTTGAAGGGGGACGCAACCATATGATGCGTCTTCGGGAATCCCGGGTAAGGAAACGCGTTTTTTATCGAGATTCCCGTTACGAATCGAGCCTTGACAACATGTTTTTAACCGCCAGAACTTCAGTTCTTTTAAAACTTCAACGGAGTTATTTATGGCAACAAGATGCGACCCCACCAGACCCTCTACACATGACCCCAATTGCGCTTGCCGTATTTCATACACGGGAGGCGGACCCTCTTCCACTAGCAATACCAATCTTGACCTCTCCACCCGATTACAAGAACAGAATGAGAATCAACGCAGTTCATCATCTCGAAGAGTCGGTGGAGTTGGATATCAGGTCATAGAACACGACGACGCTGACTCTTCCTGTCAAAGAGTAGGGGATTGCTTCAGAAACTTCTTCGCGTGGACTTAAATAACCAAAACCCAGCAACCCCCTTCAATAAAAAGGGGGGCCTTTTTTGGTTTCACGAATCGACCCTTGACAAACTATTTTTTAAACGCCAGAACTTTACACGTTCTTTAAAAATCAAAGGGAGTGATTGATGGCATCAAGCGTCGAACAAAATAACGGCAGCGCTGGCGTAGACCTGGGCGATTCATACAGGAGAAGGACTTCTTCGGGCACCTACGACCCCTCTCGTGCCGAGGGGATCAACAACCGTTTGCATTTAATGAATGAAATGGTCGCCGCCCGTTTAAAAGAACAGGATGAGAATCAATCTGGATATCATGCCACTGAAGAGGGCGACCCTTCTATCTGTGAAAAAGCAGGGGATTGCTTCAGACACTTATTCTCTAAAAACCGAAAAAACACCTAACCCCAACGCCCCCTTAGGGGAAGGAGCTTTTTTGGGGGTTACGAATCCACCCTTACGAAATCTTTCTTAGTCGTTAGAACTTTACGTTCTTTAAAACCTCAAAAAGGAGTTATTTATGGCAACACCAACAACACCACCAGTCGATCAAAGCAACCTCAACACTGGAGTAGGAGGCTTGGACGATTCGCAAACATTGTATCTTTCAGCAACTGACACTACCACCACAGAGGCTGCCAAGGACAAGTTGAATCAAGAGAAACCTCGATTCTTACCATCTTCTCAAAGAAAAGGGGGATCTGGATATGAAGTCGAAGAGGTCCCTGATTCTTGCTGTCAAAAAGTAGGGAATTGCTTCAAAGGCTTCTTCTCTTCGTCTAAAAAAACTCACAACGAATAACCGCGCTCTTTTGGTTGGCGGCAGGACTCCTATCCAACATTTGGATAAGGGCGAAATCTAACGCCCCTTTCGGAAACGGAAGGGGCTTTTTTTTGCTTTCACGTATCGAACCCTTGACAAAATATTTTTTTAACATTAGAACTTTACATGTTCTTTAAAATCCAACAAGGAGTTCTTTATGTCATCTAGAGTCGATCAAAATACCAGCGGCCCTGAGGGGGACCTGGGCGTTTCATACACATCTTCTTCAACTAAGGGTACCTTCGACCCCTCTCTTGCCCCGGGGATCCTCTACCGTTTACATACACTGAATGAACTCGTCGCCGCCCAATTACAACAGGATGAGAATCAAACTAAATATCAAGCCACTGAACACGACGACGCTTCTTGCTGTCAAAAAGCTGAGGCTTGCTTCAGAAACTTATTCTCCAAAAAACCCAAAACCCACAACGAATAACCCCATCACCCCCTTCAAGAAGGGGGCCTTTGGTTGGCGGCAGCAACATTTCACTAACACGCTGGTTATGAATGACTTCGGAAAGACCATTTCTTTTTCGCTATCACTAACTATTGTCTATAGATCCTCGAGAGTGGGCAGCTCAGGCGTAGGACTAATCGATTCGAGCGGCCCAACTTCCCCTAGCAATACCAACCTTACCCAGGACGTCGTCGCCCGATTAGACGAACTCTCATTGAATGGGAATCCAGGCAGTTCATCATCTCGAAGAACCGGTGGAGTTGAATATCAAGTCGTTGGCCGCGACGCCGCCTCCCCTAAATCTAGCGGTGAAAAAGTTGGGAATTACTTCAGAAACAATCATTTTAAAATGATGTAGCAGGAGCCCTCACCCCAAAAATGTTGCATTTTTGGGGAATCCCCAAGTCTCTTAACCACTAATCAGCGAAACATTCAGCGGGTTGATGATGTCGGTTATTGTGACATTGTTCGCCTTCGCCACTTGCATGGATCCAAATCCCACCAGGAATCCAGGAACGAATTCAAACGCTCCTCGCGCCATGGCTTCAGTACCAATGTCCCAATGCCGCGTGGCAAGCGAATTATAATAAGTGTTCTGGCTGTACTTCATGTACCCACTAATTGAAAGCTGCAAAAAGCCGATGACTAAATTTGAAGCTCCTTTCAGTTCGGTAACAATAGGAAAATAAGGATAGGGTTTCCGTAAATCATTGGCAAAAATTCTGAATGCTCCAACCAAGGCTTGGGTTGGAGCAACTTGAAAGTTCTGAACGCTCCATCTGGTCATATTTAATCCTCGTGAGTTTTGGTGAAAGCTGCCGATTGTACCATCCGGGGAGGATTGACGAAAAGTGAAAATTGAAAAAAATCCTTGGCATGCGGCTACCACATCTGATCTACATGTTTATTTAGTATTAAAATTTTTTAATTACAAATAAAATAAATAATACGATTGAAAATTAAATCAGTTTTTTGTTATAATTTTACATTATTAATCAATCACAGGTGCAGTCATGTCTTCTTCTATTTCTCAGAATATCGTTCCGGCGGCGGCTTCATCCGCCTCTAGCCTAATTGCAACAGCTTGCAACCCAAACGTCAATGCAGAATGTAAACGTTATATCCGGTTAGCGACGGTGTTCGATAATCACGGCAATCTAGATCGGCAAGCCATTTCAGATTTAACTACTGCAAACCATAAAAGATATGCTGCCAAGTGGAATTTAGGGCATGACGTCGTTACGGATAGTTTGGTCGCCGGTCAATGTACAAATCCTCTTACCCAGACGGCTGAGAACTGCTCGGCCTATTGGAATAAAATTAAATATTTCATGAACTGGTGCAACGAGCCAGGAAAACCGGGAACTGAAGAATGGGCGATCTATGCGGATGACGATGCGGCCTATACGAATTTAGAGATCGATCCTGACCTGGCCATTGACGAGCTACGCGGCGAAAAAGACACCAGCTTCATCATAGCGACTGAAGGACCTGTGACGCCTTATTCAGAGGATGAAGAAGGCGCAAGAGGCGGTTCTATTAAGGGGGCAGCCAATACTGGAGTCATGATCGTAAGGAAGGATCCAAGAGGGTGCGACATCATTGAGAGAATTTGGAATAAGCGGGATAAAGAAACATCGAAAGATCACTTCGATACGAGTTGTCCGACCCGAGGCATCTGTAAAGATCAAAGGCATGGCGATGAACAGGGCGCCCTCGATGAGGTCCTATGGGGAGATATTCCCTCATCGGTAGGACGCGACGTCACTCGCATCACACCTCGCGACATGTATTCTCCTACAAGATCCCATCTCGCTTTCAATACAATTTACCGCAACGGCTGTGTTCAAGCATTTAAAGACGGAAAGATCGGCGGGCCCTACGACAGTATGCTCTACGATCTCAAAATCAATCGAGAAGGGATTTGGCATCCAAACGATTGGATCGGACAGACGGCAGGATACCCCATGTACGGCAGAGATCTCTCCCACCAACCACTAGGCGATTGTAAAGAAGATGCGAGCAAGCCGATCGAACCGATACGAATCAAAAAGGTGAAAAACCTAATCACAGCTGCCGATCTATCTTTAACCAACAATCCTCCAAGAGCTAAGATAAAAAAGCAGATAAAACAGGAACCTAGCGCACCTGTTGCGTCCCGTCCTTCTTCCCTCGCTTGCACTCTTCCTACCGTACCTCGCGCATCTCGCCGTTTAACCCTTGGAACAGCTTATGACAATAAGGGGGAACCAAAACGAGACGCTATCTCAGCCCTCGTGAATGCGAACCACGAAGAATATTCTCGAGCTTGGGGCATGCGCCATGTCGTTTCATCGGAAAGTTTGCTCCAGAATGCCTGCACCGATCCCTATACCGAAACAGCCGCCGATTGCGCACCCTATTGGAACAAGATTCAACTATTGAGAAATTGGCTCCAAGAACCGAAAGAAGCTGGAGTGGAAGAAGAATGGTTCCTCTTCGTCGATGACGATATGGTCGTCACCAATCTAGAGATCGATCCAACTCTCGCGATCGATCAGCTCCGAAAAGGCGATGAGAGTGTCGTCATCCTTAGGGACGTCGTCAACTGGCTGCCTTGGAGATTCCCAAAAGATGAAAACGATCCTCGGGCAGCAGTCAATACGGGCTTGATGCTCATCAGAAAAGACGATGCGGCCAGAGATTTCGTCGAGAAAATTTGGAGCCATCGACAGGATACTGTAAACGATCTAGACGTGCCTGTTTGCCCGACTCTCGGGATGTGCAAGAATCAAAACTCTCTCCATGAGCAAGAAGCTGCAGCAAAAGTCTTGAAAGAAGACCCGAGTTTACTGGATCGTGTTGTAGCTGTTCCTCTTCCACGCGATACGAGCGCGCCCTGCAGAGTGGCTGCGAACACGTTCAAACGAGAGGGATGCTTCGTAAGAAAACAGCACAATTGGGATGCCAATGCATTCAGCTACTATGAAGGCGATCGATGGAGTCCATGGGGAGCATTCCGCCCTGGAGATTGGATGGCACAGACAGCTGGAGTCCCTATTTGGGGAAAATTGATTCCAGTCAAAGCCGATGAACCTTGTCATGACGACCCCAACATTCACGAAACCGAGATTCGAAAGCAATATATCGAAGATCTTCTTGCCGAAAGCAGCAAGACGAGGCAGCCCGATAAGGTTATGGAGCCTGTCAGCTTAGGCAATAGCTCCGCTTCGATAGAGACTGCCAACTAAACATAACATGTATTATCAGACGTTTCCAATCTCAAGGAGGGGCTCGCAACAGGCCCTCAGGGTAAGCCCTATTGCGCACCTGCAGGTTCTTTCACCCGCTTTCTTTCAATGCAATTGTCTTGATAATGGTCAAAATCCCATTGCTTGCAATAACAGTACTTGCGGTTGGGATCATTTTCTACCCAAGTCGGGTGATCCGATGAGTCTTTTTTTCTAAACCCGCATTTTTGCGAACACCAACAGAGGCAATCTGGATCGCTGAGACACTGACACGGTT
>CAYTXY010000009.1:0-18839 GCA_964441355.1 uncultured bacterium | reverse complement strand
TTTTTCATTTTCGTATCGAACCCAAGGAGGGCGTGCTTTAACACCTTAGGATTCTCATCTACGATCCTCTGAAGCTCTTGAATCCGGACGTATTCATGTCTGTTGCTCGTATCTTGGTGGTTGAAACGGAGCTCGAACACTCCAAATTTCTCATACGCGGGAAGAACCCCATGTTCGAACACCGGGTTTCCCGTTGGGCCAGGGCCGTAATAAAACTTTAGCTCCTTGCCGCCTATCTTAAACGAGTGGGCGGAAAAGTTGGGATTTCCCTCTGACGCATCGAAGCCGAGCGGGTCGTATTCCGATTTAGCGCAGTGCATCGCTGTTTCCGGATGAGAGGCTGCCCATATCGCCCAACCGGGACCGTAGGCAAAGCCTGGTTTTGCAAGATAGCGAGAAATGCGATCGGCCAGTTGGACAGGGTTGAACGAGCTGCCTTCTAGGTCGCCGAGACATTTTTTCCCATAATTCTTGAGGGCATCGGTTCCATCGGCCGCAATCAGCTTGACCGCAACGAACTGAAGGAAGTTGACCCCCTCGCAGTCTTCTCGCTTGATGCTTTGATAGAGGGAACTCTTCATCGCCTCTTTCAAATCGCGCTGGAGACCTTTGATCCCGCCCTTGGTGGTTTGACCGCTCGCCAGCCGTTCGATTTTGCTGCGGATCTGGAAAATTTGGGCCGCCAATTTGTTCGCTTCAATATTCGTCTTAAGATTGACGGCGCCTTTCCGAGCCGCGAGAAGGAGCCCCTTATTCAACCTTGCTATGGAGAGCGCCTGCGGCTTGCGGGTCCGCTCTCCCCGGTTCGGCCCCGTAAGAACAATGCCTAAACTTTCAGAAACCGATCTTTTTTGAGCCTCTTCGATATCAACTTTTAGAGACTTGTGCGAGTGGTGGGAATAAAGCCTTGCCCCCAGAGTGCCGCCAAGGGTTAGGGCAAAAAGGGTGCCTGACAAAGCGGCGATCGCCCCTCTATAGACAATCGATTTCGTCGTCCTTTCGACTTTTTCCAAGGCGCTGTGTTTAACGGAAAAATTTACACTTTGAGTCATAGGTACTTTCCTTTTTAAATTATACATAATTGTACAATTTATATTATTATAACTAAACAATCATCTATCTCTAAAATATTAAATTATTTACCAACAGACAACTTGAAAATTTTGATTGAATCGCTCTATACTTACGCCATGCTGCGAAAAATCGCCGTATTCGTTTGCCTCATCCTCGCATGCTGCGGCATCGGCAAGGGGATCCATTGGGCAAAGAAGGGGTTCTCCGTGAGGCGTATTGCGGCGCCTGTCCAAACGAAGCTTGAAATTTGGGATAGCGCCGCCGACCTAGCTTTGGAGCAGCCCTTCCGCTATCTAGGCCGTGGAAGGCAGTGTTTCGCCTTTGCCAGCCTCGATGGCAAATATGTCTTAAAACTCCCCCGCACCGACATCTATCAACTTCCTTTTTGGATGCGCGTATTGCCTATCCCGAAACAAAAGCGCGAATCATTTCATTCGGTACGCTCAGAGCGTGAAAATTTTGTTATCGCTTCCATGAAGATCGCCTACGAGGACTTGAGAGAGGACACCGGAGTCGTAGCGATCCATTTCGGCAGAAGCGTTGATCTCGGCAAATCGCTTCGCTTGATCGACGCCCTCGGCGCCCCTCTCCATTTGCCGGCGCACACCACAACGTTTGTCCTCCAAATGAAACAACCGATCCTGATGCAGGCTTTTTTAGAGGCTCTCCATGACGGGGATATCTCATTGGGGCAAAAGATTCTTGACGCCTTCATCGATCTCGTAGTCGAAAGAGGCAGCAAAGGAATTTGGAATAAAGATGAATCCTTCTTGCGCAATTACGGGTTCGATGGGAATAAGGCCTACCAGATCGACATCGGCAGCTTCTACCGCAAAGCAGATGGCCCCGCCTCGATTAGGGATACTATGCACCCTGTCCGCACCTGGCTATCGAAGATCGACCCCGATATGCTCTCCTACTTCGACGCCGCTTTGGGAAGAAAAATGGATTCAAAATTTCAAAAAGCCGAACAATAATTTCACTGAACTTCCTCACACTAAACAATTTAGAGATTTATAACAAGAATGGATTTCAACTCTAAGTCGTTCATTTTTAGCATGTCGATTCATAATCGGGATATTATCGACGCATCAACTCTTTGAATGAATGCGCGCATTGATTTATACACAAAAAAAAGAGGCATCATATGTTGAAGGGAAAAGTTGCGATCGTGACCGGGGGAAGCGGCGGGATCGGGGCGGCGATCGCGTTGGAACTTGGAAAAGAGGGAGCGAATGTGGTCATCGACTACCACAGCCATCCCGATGCTGCCGAAGCTTTGCAAAAAAAAATTACAGCCTTAAGCAGCGGGTGTTTGACCGTACAGGCCGATGTCAGCAAGCCGATCGATTTACAGAAACTCGTGAACGGCGCCGTTCAAAAATTTGGGCGTTTGGACATTTGGGTCAATAACGCAGGGGTGGAGACGCGCACTTCGATCCTCGACACGAGCGAGGAGGATTACGAGTTGGTCATGCAAATTAATTTGAAGAGCGCTTTTTTCGGCACTCAAATGGCGGCCAAGCAAATGATTCGGCAGGGCGGCGGCGGCAGGATCATCAATATCACTTCTGTCCATGAAGACTGGCCGATGCCTGGCAACACTGCCTATTGCCTATCGAAGGGCGGAATGCGGATGCTCACCCGCACAGCCGGAGTGGAACTTGCCAAACACCAAATCCTCGTTGTTGGAGTCGGCCCTGGCGCTGTCGCGACCCCGATCAATCTATCCACCATGAAAGATCCCGAGCTCATGCAAAAACTCGAGGCGGCGATTCCGCTCGGCCGAATGGCAAGCCCGGAAGAAATAGCGGGAGTGGTGGCCTTCCTCGCCGGTCCGAAAGCGAGCTATATGAATGCGACGACCGTCTTCGTCGATGGCGGCCTCATGCACCAAAGTCCTGGATTATAATAATCTTTCATGCCATACTTTAGCACTACTTATGGTGACTTCATTGATTTATTTTATCGCATGCCACGGAGCCCCTGCTGCCCACTTTTCGGAATTTGCCAAAGAACTCCGCAAGGACGGGTGCCGCGTGGAGATTTTGGCTACAGGTCCAGCCCTCGATAAACTAAAGGGGGCAGGGGCCAAGGAATTCAACGAAGACAATCTCGACATCAACGATCCCGCCTCTCAGCGGCTCCTCGCTGAAAAAGTCGCTAGATCTCTTGGACCCGGAAGCGTCGTCGTCACCGACCTTGGCCACCTCCTGATGGCGAGCATTCAAGAGGCGATCGCCAAAGAGCAGCCCCTGATCGAGCGCCTTGCCTATTACGAGAACCCGGAGCCGTTCGTTCCGGGAGGCTACATGCAAACGGCTGCGAAAGTGATGGCCTCTGCAAACAAGGTACTATTCGCAAACGCGAACCTGGCCAAGGAGCCTCTCTATTTATCTCCTTCTTTTACCATCCTCCTTCCATTGGAAAAACGGATCGGCATCGGATATTACCCCGTCGAAGCGGCGAAATTTTTGGAATGCGCCCGCGGAGCTCGAAAAGAGATTGCAAGGCGGCAGTTCTTCGAAGAGAACAAGCTCACCGATACGGGACAAAAACTCCTCGTCTATCTGGGAGGCAATAACGACGTCTATTTCCAAGAGGCTCTCCCCGCATTTCTTACGCTGCTCGGCGACTCGAAGCTCGACCCTGCGGAAAACATCGTCCTCGTCCAACACCATCCCAGCGATAAAAAAAGAGAAATCGATCTGACGCTCTCCGGCGGCTTCCCCCTAATCGTCTCAAAAACCACCTCGGAAGAGTCGCTCCTTCTTGCCGATGCCGTTCTCTACTACCAAAGCAGCATGGCTCCGCAATTTGCCTTGGCCGGCATCCCCGCGATCCAGGTTGGCCATGATACATATCCCGACATCCTCATCCGAAATAATTTGGCTCCAAGCGCAACGACCAAAGAGAAGTTTTTGGAAGCCGTGAAGGCCTGTGCAAAGCCCAAGGCAAACGGCAAACTTCTTGCCGACCTTGGAATTTCCCCCCATTGGCTCGCCCAACTCAAATCGGCGATCGCAGTGTCCGATCACGCGGCTAGATGAAAAAAGACCAAACGGTTTCGCTAGAGATCCACGGCCTTGGGAGCGCGGGAGTCGGGGTGGGCCATCATGATGGCTATGCCATATTCGTCGATGGGGCTCTACCCGGAGAATCAGTTCTTGCACAGATGACGGAGGTGCGAAAACGGCATGGTTTTGCCGAACTCGTCAAGGTTCTCCGCCCCTCATCTGACCGCATCTCCCCTCTTTGCCCTCTCTTTGGAAAGTGCGGCGGGTGTCAATTGATGCATCTCGCCTACCCGAAGCAGCTCGAGATGAAGCGGCAAAAAGTGGTCGACGCGTTGCAGCGGATCGGAAAAATCGATTGCTTGGTCGAGCCATGCCTCCCCTCTCCTTCCCCCATTGCTTACCGGAATAAAATCCAGCTTCCCGTGAAAAAGACCGAAAGGGGAATCGCATTTGGCCTCTACGCCCGCGCCTCGCATGATCTCGTCGTCGTCGACTCGTGCCTCATCCACTGTGAATTAGGAGAAGCTGTTTATCGGGCTGCAAGAGAAATCCTCCGGGATATAGATTGCGATCTTAGGCATTTGCTCATCAAGAGCGCGAGTAGAACGAACGAGGCGCTCGTCATTGTGGTGTCGGGCCAACCTCCGACGCCGCAACTAACCGAGCTCGCAAAAAAGATCTTAGCTTCCCACCCATCCATCCAAGGAGTCGTGCATAACCTCCACTCTGGGAAAGAGAATGTCATCCTTGGAACCTCCTACCAGACGCTCGCCGGCAAAAGCGCCATCCATGAGCGCCTAGGAGGATTGACATTCCAGATTTCTGCGGCTTCCTTTTTTCAAGTCAATCCCGCCCAAGCGGAGCGACTCTATGAAAAAGCGCTCGAGTTTGCCGACCTCGCTGGCCAAGAAACGGTTCTTGACGCCTATTGCGGAGTAGGAACCCTTTCTCTTTATTTTGCGAAAGGAGCCAAAAAGGTGATCGGCGTCGATTGCACCGAGCAGGCGATCGAGAATGCCCGGGAAAACGCCTTGCTAAATGGGATCCGGAACGCGGCCTTCCACGCGGCCGCCGCGGAAGATTTCATCCGCAAAATCCCTCTGGCGGATGTGATCCTTCTCAACCCGCCCCGCAAAGGATGCGAGCCCTCCCTCTTGGACGCAATCGGACGCCTTGCTCCCCAAAAGGTGATTTATATCTCTTGCGATCCTGCAACGCTTGCCCGCGATCTCTCCCACCTCGTGAAACTGGAATACCAGGTAGACCACATCCAACCGTTCGACATGTTTCCCCAAACCTCCCATGTCGAATGCGTTGTGAAATTGCAAATTGTTCATTAATCTCAAAATATTAATTTAATTAAAAAATAAATGAATTGAAAAATACTCCATTTTTGTGTAAAATACTCAAAACAAATAAACAAAAGGCTTTATATGGCAATCACTGTTTTTTCTCTCCTAGACGATCACTTGAAGTATCTCTGTTCGTTTCTTTCGGCCGTGCATCTCTCTCATCTTTCTCAAACTTGCCGGAATTTGCAGGTGCGCGTCAGCAGATTTTATGAAGAGTTTGCAACAGATGAACAGAAGCTAATGGGGCTCTCCGTGATCCCTTTTCAGGGCGTTCCTTTGACCTTGAACCGTCTGATCGAGCACCTGGGAGCGCTTGCTCCAGAAGCATGCAGAAAAATCAGTGAGGCGCTCAAAGCTCGCGGCCTAGTCTTTTACAACCTTAAGTTTGTGGACAAGACGTGTGTTTTGATAGACCCAGACTTTCTCCAAGCTAGGGAAAAAACCAAGGATCAGTTCAATGCCGCTAGTTCCACTACTATGATGATAGAGGCATCCAAGACGCACAAGGACGTGGAAAAAGTGCTCATTCTCACATGCCGTATGGGAAACGCGGAGCCTCTGAGGAATATGCTCTCTATGACGTCCTTCGATACGATCCCATTGGAGAGGGCTTTAGAGATTATCTGCTGCAGCACTACATCAGACGAATGCAAGGCTGCGGCCCTAGCGCACCTTAATTTGAGCTTTCGTCGCAAAGTGACATGGCAGCAAGCTTTAAAAATCGCAAGTAGCATTCAGAATCAGAATGGCCTCGAAAAGTCGAATGCTCTGACGACAGTTCTTGGAAGAGAAGATATGCCGCTAGATGTAGCTGAACAAATCATTGCCGGGATCGATAATGAGCTTACCTGGTCTGGCGCCCTTCGCGTTGTCTCTCTGAGGAAAGATGTCCCTTTGAAAATAGCGCGAGAACTCGCGAGTAAAATATCAGTAGAGCTCCTGAAGAGCATCACCCTTAAGGAGCTTGTCCGTAGAGCGCTAGACGAGGGGGCATGGGAGGAAGCCTTAGATATCGCCGAAGACATCTTGAATCCAACGAATAGGTCAGAAGCTCTGGAAATTATTTCAGAAGGACTGGGAACTCTTAGCATATCAGATCAACTGCCACTAGATGCTGCTCTTCGAATGGCTGAGAGAATCCCCGACGAGAAAACCAAGTCTAAAGTGCTTGGCATCCTCGCCATGGGAGATAAGGTGCCATTGGAAGAAGCAATAATACTCGCGCATCGGATTCCTTGCGAGCCTTGGAAGAGCCAAACGCTCTACGCGCTCACCATGAGAGCGCTACTTCATGAATCAACATGGGAAAAAGCCTACGTAATCGCGCTCACCATTCCAGATCCGCAAACGAGATCTGAAGCTTTCTCGCGCATTGCTTTAGAAATGCCAGCGACATTGATCAATAAAGCAGAAGAGGTCGCGCTCAGCATCCCTAACGAGCTTTGCAAAAGCAACACCTTGTTCGAACTGGCTATGAATAGAGGATTGTTGCTCAATGCCGCTTTAAAAATCGCGAATAAAATTCCCGACCTAACTATCAGGCAAAGAGCTCTGAGTCTTCTCCAGGTAAGGATGCGGACGGCTCTTTCCTCCTTAAGGTTTTGAGCTTTATAAGCCGTCGTCCCAATGTTCCAAGAGAGGGAACTGATCGAATGGAGACATTTAAAAATTTCAGCATTTACCCCTCCTCATAACAACGCCATCTTGATTTTCCTCTTGTAGAATATCCATTGCTCGTATACCTTATCAAGGTATATAAAGCGGGTTGATGGTCGTAATGGTCATTCGTTCATTTCAAGACGATGAAGCGGAAGTTTTTTTAAGAAGCGGAAGAGTGTCTCGTCGAGAGGGATGGGCAAGTGTATGAAAAGAAAGCCGACATCACCGGGAGAAATCTTAAGTGAAGAGTTCTTGAAACAACTTGGATTGACACAGCAGGATCTTGCAAGTCACTTAGGCTGTGACTACAAGGTAATTAATCGAATTGTCAATGAAAAGGCAAGCGTGACTCCTGAAATGGCTTTAAAGCTAGCGGCTGCCTTTAAGACAACCCCTGATTTTTGGCTGAATGCCCAAATGGCGGTAGACTTGTGGCTGCTAAGCTCGCGAAAGCCAAAGATTCGCCCTTTATTTCGTTTTAGGCGCAAACCAAAAGCGAAAGTCTAAGAGATTACTGCAGCCTCCGTTTCCTATTTATCTATGGGAGCTTTATAAGCCCCCGCCCAATGTTCTTTGAGAAGCGGTTCTAATGTAGCAAGGAAGTTTTCTTGATCTTGGCTCTCCGTGGTCAGGATTTGCTGTCTACTAGCATAGAAATTTGAGATATTCGATATCCATTGAGGTTATGAGCGATCTGATATCACTGCTAGAAGTTTAGCGGTCATCCATCGGTCTTCAAGCACGGGCCGATTTCCGTCTTGCTCGAATGGTCAGCTCTAAACCGATTGCATCTAAAACCGCAAGAAGGTTAAAAAAGCGAGGATTACCTTTTAATGAAAGGGTGCGATATAGATTTTCTCGATTTAAATCTGCTTGATCGGCAAGCCATCCCAAACCCCCTTTTGCTTCTGCAATGTCGCGTAGTGCAAGCAGAAATACGTGAGGATCATCATCGTTTAAGGCAGCGTTGAGATATGCTGCTGCTTCTTCAGTTTTTTTGAGCTGCTTCAGAAGATGTTCTTTATAGTTCTTAGCTTTAACCATGTTTCACACTTTTTTTGAGCGAATCCTTATAAAGTTGCCAACACTCCTTCGCCTTTTTAATATCGCGTCCTTGAGATCTCTTATCGCCGCCGCATAAAATAATAACAACTGTATCTTTTAATTTTCCAAAATAGATTCTGTACCCGGGTCCTAGATGCATTTTTAGCTCCGAGAGGCCGTCACCTACAGGCTCGCAATCCCCAAAGTTTCCGAGGCGGACTCGGTTGAGACGAATCCGGGCTGCCGCGCGGGCAGCCGTATCAAGCTTATTTTCCCATTCAAGGTAAGGTGATTTCCCATTGTCATTCTCGAAATACAGGACTTCGATATTCATGGCTCCCGAGTGTAGCATATTCGCTACAAATTGTCTTTAGGAATGTGAGCTTTATAAGCCTGCGCCCCAATGTTCTTTGAGAAGCGGCTCTAATGCAGCAAGAAAGCTTTCTGGATCTTGGCTCTGCGAGGTCAAGATTTGCTGTCTCCTTTCCATAAGACGCGGGTTGCCCTTACAATAAAAACTCATGAGCTGCTTGATTTTTCCCACTTTCTGCTTGACGGAGGAGTTGGGGTCGAGTCCGGCCCCATAGACAGAGAAATAACGGGAGAGGTCCTCCCACCTCGGCAGAAAGGCAACGTTTGAAAAGTGAGCGCGGATTTGGTGGAAGAGAAACGGATTCATGATGCCGCCCCGGCCGATCATCAGAGCGTCGCAGCGGGTCGTTTGCAACATGGCGAGGGCGTCCTCGACCGAACAGATGTCCCCGTTGCCAACGAGAGGGATCTTCAAGAAGGATTTGGCCGCGGCGATCAGATCCCATCTAGCGGGTGGTCCGTAGCCATCTACTTTCGTCCTGGGGTGAAGGGTGATGTACCGGACCCCGCTCTCTTGGGCCGCCGCGAGATTTTCATAAAAGAGGGAGGTGTCTTCGTAGCCGGAGCGCATCTTGATCGTGACGGGGATGGAGACCGATCGGACGACCGCTTTGGCGATCTCGTATAAAGAGCGTGGCTCTTTCAAAAGGCTCGAGCCAGCCCCCTTGCCGGTTACGGTATTGGAAGGGCACCCGCAATTGACGTCGATCCGCGGCGCTCCCCTCTCAGCCAGCTCCACGGCCATCGCCCCCATGAACTCAGGCTCCGATCCCATGATCTGCGCGGCTAAGGGGATCGGAGCGATCTCATCTGCCTCGTATTCGCGCGCAAGGCTCTTGAGATGGGGGCAGCGAGGGACCCGCAAAAAATCGCGCACCGCCTCGTCGAAGCCGCCGACCGACGCCATCGCTTTTCGGAAGGTCCGGTCTCCCACTCCCTCCATCGGCGCGAGTATGAGCCAAGGACACCCGTTGGCGTCTTTCGGTAAAATCAACTGTCCAGTTTCTCGCAGAGTTGAAAGTGGTTCCCGTCATGGTCTTTGACCATCTGCAGCTTGACGTGTCCGGGCACTTCCAGGATCTCCCCTATGACCGAAGCTCCTTTTTTGACGAGGCCCTTCACAGTCTCTTTCAGGTTTTCTACCGTGAGCGTCACCACGGCGTTTTGCCCCGGCTTCATGCTGTCCTTGTCATTGGCCAATGCGATCCCGAGCTTTGCGCCCCCAGATGCGCCGGAGAGCTCCGCCCAGCCATACTTCTCATCCAAAGTTTCCAACTTCAAGCCCACGACCTTGGTATAAAAGTCGACCGCCTTTTTCAAATCGTTCACGACAATCCAAGCCAAATCCAATCCTTTAATCGTCATACGCGTCTCCTCAATTAAGGTTAAGATGAAGAGTATAAGGCCTATACTTCCTTTTGTAAAGGGGCTTGCGCAGTAAAAAATTTAAGAATATGTCTGACGGCAAGATGACAGACCCCGGCCAGACTCATTTCCATCGCCGAAACTTGTGCGTAGGGATTTCCTACATCTTGTCCGGGATGCTCTTCCTTGCCCTATTATCTCTGATTTCAAGATATACGAGTAAAAATGTCCCCCTTCCGACGATCCTGATGTTCCAGGGATTCATCGGTTTGATCTTCATTTTGCCTTGGCTTTATGCCCATGGTTTGCAGTCGCTGAAGACAGAACGGTTCGGTTTGATTTTTTTTAGGAGTTTTATCGGGGGCATTGGCGGGTTTACCCTCGTTTTCCTTGCCGTCCAAAGGACCACTTTGGTCAATACGCTCCTTTTAGCAAACGCCAGCCCCCTTTATGTCCCGTTGGTATTTTGGGTGTGGCGGAGGAGCCCGATCAACCATCTCCTATGGCCAGGGGTGATCGGGGGGTTCCTCGGGATCGCTTTGATTTTGCAGCCGACCCAAGAGATCGTCAATACTGGCGCCCTTTTCGCTTTGGCAGCTGGAATCTTAGGGAGCGTCAACATCGTAGCCAACCGGCTCTTGTCCTACACGGAAAGAAATCACACGGTGCTCTTTTACTATTTGGCGATCACAGGGGTAGCTTGTCTTCCCGTAAGCCTCTACCAATGGGTCGCTCCGACACTCTGGGATTGGGGTGGAATCGTTGCGATCGGAATTCTCACGGCGGGGATGACATGGTGCAACTTCCGAGCCTTTCATTTCGCAAAAGCCACAGTGCTAGGACCGTTTTTCTACTCGTCCGTGATTTATTCGGTCATCCTCGATTGGGCCCTTTATGGAGAGGTACCCAATCTCTTGGCATGGATCGGGATCGCGTTCGTTTGCTTAGGGGGGATCTGGACGATCTTCTTCAGCCGCCCTGCGGCCAGTCCCCCGAACCTACCCAAATAAAAAGTTTCGTGTATAGAGGAAATTAGGGCCTTCCTATGCTGAAACGAACGATCTTATGCACTTTCTTCTGTTTGAGTACCCTAAATAACTTCCAGGGCGCAGAGATCCCGACTTTGGCTTTCCCAGATCGGGTCGAACATAGGGAGAGTCTTTTCGACAAATTTTCGGAGAAAGCTCTCTATTTTGGCATGGGGACGATGCTCGGCTCTTTGTCTCTTGTGGCGCAGCTTGGCGGGAAGATTTGTGGATCTCACTTAGGAAACGAATGCCTTCTTCTCAGTTACTTGGCCTCTTCCGCCGCAAAGCATTTTATTTCGGGGATCGCCCAAAAATCCAGCGCATCTCTATTTAAGGGGATCCATCCCTCTTTTAACTCCTGGCATCTCAATAAAACGCTCCTTTCCCAAATTCCAGCTGACACGGAAGAAAATGAGCGTCTTCTCCTTTTTTTGCAGAAGCGCTGGCTTGCTAAAACGGCTGGCGTCTACTCTTCCGTGATCAAATGGTTTTGCCCCTGCTATGGGATCTCGATCCAAGTCCACCCCGAGACGACCAACACCTACGCAAGAGACCCTTCGAATAAATTGTCGCAGACCTACATAAATCGGGTCGAGGAATGGAAAAAGTCTCTTCCCCACCCTCGGTACTTCCCATTGATTCTCACCCGTCCTTTCGATCTCCACGATTACCTCCCCTTCTCGATGGAAGTGCCTGAGAAGGAAGCGATCAAAACGACGGTAGAAAGACTGGCAGGCCATAAAGGAGAACCAAAAACGCTCGTCGATCTCACACGAGTATTCCCCGCCTCATCTAACCCAAAAAAATGGCTCAAAACGTGGAACGCCTATCGTTCCCAATTCAGCCGCGAGTGCAAAGCAAGGGGGTTGAACCCGGAAGAGATCCTTTGCATCCAAAGGATCAAAAAGGACGAGGTGGGAGGGATTCGGATCCTGCCGCTTGCCGCAAGATCGGCAAACGAGGCGGAAGGCTTGCATCAATTCCTCTTGGAATGGGTATCTAAGTTCGGGATTTCGACCAATCGGATCGAGCTGGATCGGTGGAAAGATCCCGCGGACGCCTCTTCTCGAAAATGTATTGCACCGCTTCCCGTCCCTAGCCTGGACAGAGAAAAATTTATTTCTGATCTCCATTTCTTTGATCAGAACTGGAATTCGGAGAACTATCAAAAGACGCTCATGTTCAAAGGGACGATGCAAACGCTCAAGGGGCTCTTTTCTCTTTTAAGCGTTGAGGATTGGGATAGGGTTGAGAAGTGTCCAACCCGCGTTGGCGTCGTTCATCTCTCTCTTTTCCAAATCCATGAGGAGCTTGCGTTCTTGGATCAAAAGGGAGAAGAGATCTCCTTTTATGATATGGCGTCCCACCTTGAGCAAATCCATGCCCACCTGACGGCCCTTCTTGAAATCTTCTCTCCCTATGCCCCAGAGGATTTTCAGAGCATCTACCTCGCTCAGCTCTCATCGATTCCGGAGCATCTTAAGTCCTTCACCTCATGCGGCGTCCATTCGACCGGCATGACAAGCTTATCGGGGATCATAAAAGCCGTGAAGGGTGTGGCTGGACGGCGCCCCCGCGTTCTTTACGGAGACAACACCTACTTTGAAAATATCAGAGCCTTCGAGCTCTCTTGCGAGGGAAAAGCCGCGGCGGTTGCAACCTTTGAGGATTGGGAAGAATCCGATCTCATTTTAGCCCAATTCAACCCGGCTTTGAAAAGGATCGATTATGAAAATACGATGTACCGAGTCGAAAGAATTGCGGACATCTTGCGCATGTCGTTAGATGCAAGGCAAGGAAAGCCGGTCACTCTTGCCTTAGACTGCACTCTCGATTACATCGATTCGCCCCGGGTTGGAAGTTTGCTTGAAGAGTTCCAGGAAGCGGTTCTTCGAGGAGACCTTAACGTCATTTGTTACCATAGCGGGATCAAATTCGATCTCTTTGGCATGGACAATTACTCTGGAGCCCCCTTTTGCATGGTTCACAGCGGAGATCCACATTGGGCGCCTTTCGACTCTCTCCTGACCGATCCGGTGCTGCCCACTGAGCGCCTGAGCTTGAATTGGTTTTGCCTTGCCTATGAAACCGCCGCTCCCCTATTGAATCTCTACCGGAAAGAGGTGTTCGATCATACGCGCGCCCTTTTAAATAAAGTGCCCGCAAGGCTCTTCGAAAACAAAAAAAATCTCAATTACCGGATTATTCCTATGGAACCGGAGGCCGATCCCGGCTTTATCGACATAAAAATCTTCGGGCCCGCCCATAAGATGAAAGCGTCCTTGATCGGAGGGCTGCTGACCATCAAATGCATGGAGGCAAAACACCCTGTCTTTTACCGTCCGAGCTTGGGATTTTACCATCCTAACCTCAGTCTCCTCTATGGGAAAGACCGCTCAACGATCCGGTTAACGCTGGGCCTCGACCCTTCTCAAGTGGACATCTTTGCGGAATGTTTCAAAATCATGGACGCCCTTAACGAATAGTTCCGATCTTTGGCTTGGGATGGGCCGATTCCACCTCCTTGTAAATATCATGCAGCGTTTTCACCATGTTTAGAAAATCGGAGGAGGCGTAATCCCTGGGCCTTGGGATTTTATTTTCCAGGTTCGTATGGATTCTTGCCGGGTTCGCGCTTAAGAAGATGATCCGGTCTGCCATATAGGTCACTTCATAAATATCGTGCGAGACGATGAGGATGGACTGGAGCCCCAATTCTTTATCAAACAAGATCTCGATCACTTCCGACCTTAAGGCCTCAGCCGTGAACGCATCCAGGTTGCTGTAGGCCTCGTCCATGAAGAGCATTTCTGGGTCCCTGACGAGCGCCCGAGCAATGCCGACCCGTTGTTTCATCCCTCCTGAGATTTCCCTTGGATAGGCTTCTTCGAAGCCATGGAGCCCAATGAGGGAGATGACATCTTTTGTTTTTTTCTCAGTTTCCTCTGCAGAGACATGTTTCGCCTTCAATGCGATCTCGATATTTTCCCGGACCGTCATCCAAGGATAGAGGGCGAAATTTTGAAAGATCATCGAATTTCCGGGCACGAGCCCAACACATTTTTTTCCATGGTAGAAAATTTCCCCGCTTGTGGCAGGGATGAGCCCTGCGATGATCCTCAAGAGGGTCGATTTGCCGCATCCTGAAGGGCCGATAATGGCGAGGACTTCATTCGGATACAATGCAAAGCTGATTTTATCCAAAACGTTTAGGACATGTCCGTTAGGAAGCTGAAATTTTTTACTGATCTCTTTCACTTCGAAAATGGGTTCATCAGGCATTGATTGCAAACCGTTTTTCAGAATAATGGTAAAGCCTTAGCCACACGCCCAAATTAATAAAGACGACTACAACGACCAACACAACGATGCTGGCAGCTAAAAGGGGCATATCGTTATTTTGGGCCGCCAAGCTAATCGAGGAGCCGATGCCGGGGGTCGTTAAAATCCGATTTTTATAACTCACATATTCCGAAACGATGCTCGCGTTCCAGGCCCCTCCCGACGCGGTGAGAAGCCCCGTTACCAAGTAAGGAAATACCGCAGGCAAATTGAGATAGAAGAAACGCTGCCATCGATTAAAGGTCAAGTTCGCCGCCACTTCTCTCAGGTCTGAGGGCATGGCCCTTGCCCCGGCGATCACATTTAAAAAAACGTACCAAAAGCTCCCCATGAGCATGAGAAATATGCTCCCAATTCCCAAGGGAATGCCAGTCGCTGCAAAAAAGAGGATCGCGATCGGAAAAAGGAGGGTTGCGGGAAATGAAGCCCCGACTTGTATAAACGGCTCTAAAAGACGCGACCATTTTTCTGAGAGCCCCACAAAGAGTCCGAGAGGCAAAGCGATTAAAACCCCAAGGATTAAGCAGACGACGACTCTTCCAAAAGTCAATAGGAAGAGTTCCCCAAGATGGAGCCATTGTCCAAAAGACAAGTCTTTCACCATGTGAATTACAAAACCCACGGCCGTGATGAGAAGCCCCAAAAGAACGAGCAATAAAACGCGGCTGATGATCTTTAGGGCAAATCCTCTAGTGGCTTTGCGATTTACCACGAAATTCTGCAGAAATCGGCTTAGACCGCGAAGCAGCCTGCGAATCGCTAAAAGAAGATAGGAATTTTTCAACACATTCAAAAACCATGTTTCCGTTACGACAGACGGACCCGTCTCTTCGAGTCGGAATTTCTGGGACCAGACCACCAGCGGCCGCCATAGAATCTGATCCAAAAAAATGATGAGCGCGATCATTGCCAAAATAGCCCAAATCATCGCTCCCGTATTTCCTTCTGCCGCTGCAACGCTCATGTAGGAGCCGAGCCCCGGCAATCGGAAATTTCTACTCCCTAGCCGAAAAGCTTCGTTGACCATGAGGAAAAACCAACCGGCTGCTACGCTCACGATGCTGTTCCAAACCAAGCTTATGGTCGTGGCTGGCAGCTCAATCCAATGAAATTTTTGCCATCCGTTGATACCATAGGCGGCGGCGCATTCGACTTTATCTTCAGGGATGCTTCGGATTGCATGAAAGACGGCAAACGCCATATTCCAAACTTGGGCCGTAAAAATGAGAACGATGGCGGAAAGTTCCAATCCCATGTTGGTTTTGTGAAAAAGATTCACGAAGAGAAGGACAATGCCGGGCAAAAAGCCTAAGAACGGGATGCTCTGCAAGACGTCCAAGAGAGGGATGAGGATTTTTTCAGCCACCCTGTCTTTAGCTGCCCACAAGCCCCAAAGGAGTCCGACAACCAATGAGCAAAAGTAGG
The DNA here is from genome assembly GCA_964441355.1 of uncultured bacterium. Classification (GTDB taxonomy): domain Bacteria; phylum Chlamydiota; class Chlamydiia; order Chlamydiales; family SM23-39; genus CAIPFQ01. Next base: position 3,161 of record CAYTXY010000009.1, on the reverse strand, counting down.
CGGCCAGCCCACGCGTTAGGGAAAAAAAAGTATACTTAGGCAAATGCCATGGGGAGAGGTTGATCTCTATTTGCTCTTGATACGACCCGAAGAATTGCCTCGCGTAAAGACTCAAGCCGAAAGCAATGCTTAAGCCTAAAAGGAGCAAAAAGAGATCCGCAAAATAAGGCGGGATTTTTGCCCTTGGCCTTACATGAAGCCTATATCCAAAAAAAGAGGGCCTGCGTTGGATTCTCATTCAGTATTCAAATACAGCCTTGAGGGTTTCTTTGAAAGGGGGTATACAGAACTACCCATGACGATCATCCAGGTGAAAATCACTCCTCGCTCCTCGAAAAATGCACTCGAGGGATGGCAGGGGGATCTCCTTCGCATCCGCCTCCATGCCTTGCCGGAGAAAGGAGAAGCCAACGAGGAGCTCATCTCCTTTCTTTCAGAGAGCCTCGAGGTTCCAAAATCCCGCATACGCCTTGTTTCGGGCCAGACATCGCGGCTCAAACGCGTCGAGATCATGGGAATGTCGCTCAAGGAAATCGAACTAAAACTGCAAGACTAAGCCAGCCACATAGCTAATGTCATATTCTAGTTTGTCTTGATTCCCATTCAAGTTTTGAAAAATGGGGAAGCTTATCCCCGACTGGATGAGCCAGCTTGTGGAGGAGAGCCAAAAGCTGGGCGTGGCCAAAAGGACGTTGCCTCCCGTATCGAGATTCTTCCCATGTGAGCCCCGATCCTTTTGAGAATAGGTTCCATCGAATTCAATCATCAAATCAAAGATGCAGCCGGGAGGGCTGAGCGCTTTGATATAGCGGGCAAAGCCCCACTGATAGAGGTAAGAGTTGCCCACTTTCGATCCATGATGGGACGTTGGAAAATACGCGCCAGGCGATAGGAAGGCGTACCAATCGTACGACATAAAAACAAAAGTAGTTCCTAAAAAATAGCTGAACCATCCATTCCCGGTAGGGGGATTTTTTTTCATGGAGCCGGTTGGAAATTGCACACTCGCAACAACGGTTGCCTGCAACGTGTAGTCCAAGCTTACCCGGTTATAATAGGCATATTCATATTGGAGCAGGAGATCCCCTATCCCCGATGAGTGGGAAGGTCCTTCCTTGTTTCGAAAAGTGATCGGAAGAGTGAGATACAGCGACATATCGTCCCGGATCCCATAGATCACATTGGGCGCAATCCCATTCAAATGGCCGTGATGCTTCTGAGCATTAAATCCCGAAACTTGGGCCAAAATGGCATTTTCTCCAATGAGAAGCTGTCCAAAACTGATGAGCGGAGCAATCTCTGTCACAGTGGGAACCGAGAAATTGCCGATGGGTTGGGGTTCTTGGACTTCTACTTTCTCCCTGGCTGAGCCAATAACACTCATCGATAACAAAAGTAGAAGGAGAAATTTTTTGTGCATATAGCTATCCTGAACAACCTTAGAAAATAAACTCAAGGACTTTGAGAACTGGACTCTTGAAGAATATTCCCCGCCACCCTACATAGCGATTTAGAGAGGTGGGGATGAAAAACATCATCGTATTGTTAGCGCTTTTTCTAATCAGTTCCTGCAGCAAAGGAGCGAAGCCTGTTCTTGGAGATAGAGGCCACGGCGGCGGAGGCCATGGAGGCCACGGGGGCGGAGGCCATGGAGGCCATGGAGGCCACAGGTGGGGAGATCGGGACAGAGGCGATAGAGGGGGGTATTGGGGCGACGACGGATATTGGTATTATTATGATGATGATGATGGCTACTACGACGACGGTGGCATCTGGATTAACTTCTAAGGGACAATAGGTTTCTTCTGTTTGGAGACCTCTGTGAAAACCGATGGGTCGAGGTGCAGATGGCCCTCGACCAGTTCCTTAGGAGTGAACGCCAGCCATTGAGCCAGAGAGATGTCGGCAAAATAACGCCCGCGGAAAATTTCTAGGAATCGCAAGGTCGTAGAACCTATATTTTCCACATAGTGGGGCATGGGAAACGGCACGACTCCCACGTCGCCTGCCTGGTAGTTAAAAGTGCGCGCAATGCTCTCAGAGCCAAAGACCGTCATTCGCGCTTGGCCTGAAATGTAAAATTGCCACTCATCCCCATTCGGATGCCAGTGGAGCTCGCGCATTCCACCCGGTTCTATTTCCACTAAAGCGGCTGCAATGGTAACGGAAGCTTTGAAGTTCGAAGAGTCTGCGATGCGCACCTGTCCGCTTTTGGTACGGATCTGTTTTTGCTTTGAAAACTTGTAGCTGAACGTTACGGGAACTCTGCCGTTACCGAGAGGCCGCCCTTTTTTAGCACGAGGAGGCTCCGGCATTTGGAAAATATAGAGTTCTTTTTTAGGAATATTTGCAAAAGCGCTCTCAGAGACGCCGAAGTTTTTGGCTAATACATCTCTAGGGGTATGGGCTAACCAGTCTGTGAGGAGAAAAGTAGAGTCTTCCGAAAAGTTGCCATCGTCGAAAGCGAGCAAAAACTCGCACCCATCGGGCCCAAGACCTTGGATCGAGTGTGGAATCCCGCAAGGAAAGTACCAAAGATCCTCTTCCTCCATGTCGTCTTGGAAAGTCCGCCCCTCATGATCGACCGCGGTAATGCGGGCCTTTCCTTTAATCATGTATGCCCACTCGGCCTCTTTGTGCCAGTGCATTTCCCGCACAGCTCCCGCTTTTAGCCGCATGATCACCCCTGCGATGGTTGTAGCGGCGGGAAGCTCCCGGATCGTCGTCTGGCGCGACCACCCTCCCTCTTGAAGCCGCATGTGGCTATCGGCAAAGGTCCATTTCAAGTTCGGCATGGTGCCGAAGTCCGTTCTGGGAGGAACCAGGATGTCTGGGTTTTCCGCTTCCCGGGGCGGATTTGTCGGCCCGAGCACATCGGCTCCCAAATTTCCCATCATAGGTTCTATTTTCCCCTTCATCTTTTCCCCAAAGTCGATGCGACTTCGAGGACCCCTACCGCGCGGCTGCCTCACCATTGAATCTCCTCACCCATTTTCCGAACCATATAAAATTACGCATATTTTACGCACTACGAGACTAAACTGGAGTAAGATTATTTTGATTTTTACTGTCATTGGTGCTATTCTGTTTGTGATATTTTGTGAAAATATGACTCTAAGGGGTTAAGTCACAAACCAAGAGAGAACGAAATGGCAAAAAGT
>CAYTXY010000008.1:0-19175 GCA_964441355.1 uncultured bacterium | reverse complement strand
ATAGGGAAAAGACGGAATGTAAATATCCGTCTCGATCCAGGCGGCAATAAATATCACAATACTGAGGAGGAGGTGCTTCATCCCGCTAGAATTAATAAAAAGGGGAAAACTTGTTCGGCTCTGATGTTGAGAGGCAGCATAACCCTAACGGCCCGATTCATGCAACCCAAAATCTCTAAAAAATTGCTTCACATCCCCTCACGCGGCTGTTATACTTGCCCCTCCAAAGAGGAGGGGTATATGAGCATGGACCTACGGCAAGGACAAAAAAGGGGCTATAAAACCTTTTTGCAGCTCATAAAATGGGGCGCTTTCGTCATTTTATCGGCGATGCCCCGCCTCGAGGCATCGCACCAGCTTCCAACCTATGCGATCGATTCACGGTCCCTGATCGATGGCGTTAAAACATTTACCCAGGCGGCAAGCACCCCCTTTCAAGAATCTATTTGTAAGCTGCTCGATACGTTAAGCGTTACTTCCGTGATCATTCGCGAAGGAACTGACGCGGAGGAGCGGCCCATCTTCGTGAACGCCCAAGCCGATTTTGAGCGAGCGATTGTCTACTGGCTTAAAACGAAACAAATCGCTGGATGCACCTGCGTCATTCATACTCCTCTTCCAGCCACGCCTCTTTGTACGAAGGGAGAGATTTCGCCCGGCCTTATAGATCCTGCCATTCTGAACGATCCTGAACGATTGCTTACAGTGAAAAAACGGCCGGAGATCATTCGAGACTATCTTCAAGAGGGAGGCATTCTCTATACAGTATTCCCAAAAAAAGGGCGGGAGGCCCGCTCGAGCGAGCAGCTCGCAATTTTAGATGGTGTAGTCGATAGATATCCCCATCATTTACATGCCGTTGAGCTAGATTGCGATGCCATCCCGCAAGCGCTGATTGGAGCTACCTATCTGATTACCTTGAACGATTCTTCTTCCTACGTCCTATCTTTAAGAAGCTATCAAGCCATTTCTCCCACCGATGACAAGTGGGGCATTTGGTTTGGATCGCTTGACAATGCGGCTGTAGAGAACCGTTTTCAGGCGGTCGCCGCATTTCTCGAAAATCTAGGGTTCCTTCCCCTCTCCTGGAAGAATAGGCCCTGACCGCATCCCTCGTTTTGATCCATCTCGGCATGCCTTTGCTTTACGCTCTTGAAGGGATAAAGGAAATATCTTATCGAGAGGGATAGGGATGGGTCCCCCTTTGTTAAGAAAAAGTTTTCTGATCATCTTATGTTCTCTCTCTGCATGCCTTCGGATGTCTGAAGAAGAGCAGAGAAAAAACCTCATTCAACAGCCGAGCCTAGAGACCTCGGTTGGCCAAAGTTTGGATACGCCTTTTTTTTCTCAAGGAGATTGGCCAGAGAAAGCTTGGTGGGACGAGTTTGGGGTCAGCGAATTGAATGAACTGATTGCGCTCGCCCTCGCCCAAAATCCATCGATTCAAAATGTCCGCTTCAAGATCGAGCAGGCAAAAGAGAGGGCCAATAGCGCAGCATCGAAACTCTACCCTTTGGTCACTTTCGATGCAGACGGTACTTGGGAGTTCGTCAGCAAGCAAGGGATCGAGCGCGCCTTCAACGACGACTTTCCCCGTTTTGCCAAAATCATCGACCTGACCTTGTCCTTTAGCTATGAATTTGACTTCTGGGACAAATACCGCAATCTTTTCAAGGCCACTTTGAGCATTGAGCAATCTCAAAGGGCAGAACTTGCCCAAGCCGAGCTCATCACAGCAACTTCTTTGGCTAGAACCTATTTTGCCCTGAAAACGAATCTCGCGAAGGAGAAGATCTACGGGGAGCTTTATGAGGTGAGAAAGAAACTCTCGCTCCTCAGACAGCTCCTCCTCGATGAGGCCCTCGACGACGCAAGGACTCTGCTTCTTTCCAATGAAAGGGTCGAAGAAGCGCTTCAATGGATGCATTCGATCGCCGAAGAGGTGGCGGTCGACCGGCATCTCATCAATATTTTAGCCGGAAAAGGCCCCGACGAGCCCCTTTTTGCCGACGCTGACCTTCCAACGTTCAGCAAGACATTGACCATTCCGGAAAATCTTTCCATCGATCTCCTGGCGAGGAGGCCCGATCTCATGGCCCAAATCTGGAGAGTCGAAGCGCTGGCCCATGAGGTAGGAGCGGCGCGGGCGAATTTTTTCCCCAGCATCAACTTGGCCAATATCGTGGGGTTAAGCAGCACGATTTATCATCTCCTCTTCAATGGATCGAGCTTTGAGAATCTCTTCACGCCCTCTTTCTCCTTGCCGGTGTATACGGCAGGGGACATTCAGGCAACGCTGGATGCAAAACGGGCGGAATTCCAATCCGCTGTTTTCGCTTACAATGACTTGATTTTGAAAAGCGCAAGCGAAGTGGTGGACACCCTCGTATTGGCCCGGACTGTTTTTGCCAATAAAGAAGCCCAAGAATGGGTCGTAAAACAGGCTTCCGACCGTCTATCTCTTTCCGAGCTTCGATTGAAACACGGTCTCGATAATGCAATGAACACGTTAGAGCAAAAAGAAGAACTTTTGCAAAAAGAGCTCGAGGACCTCGACCTTGGCTATGGCCGTTATGCAGCGGCCATCGCCTTAATCAAATCAGTGGGCGGAGGGTATTTAGGAAACAAATGACGGAAAAAAGGCGCAAAGCTTCCCTCTATTTTTGGACCGCTTGCCTCGTAGTGGGTATTTTGGGATTGATATACTGGCTGATTTTTTGGAAAGGCATTGCTTGGACCGATGACGCTTACGTAGAGGGAAACCAAGTCTATCTCACTCCTTTGCATTCTGGATTCGTTACGGCTATCCATACCGACGATACCTATTTGGTCAAGGAAAACCAGGTTCTTGTCGAACTGGACCGGACCGATGCCCTCATTGCCTTCGATCAAGCCAAAGAAGACTTGGCACAAACGGTTAGAAGGGCCTGCGAGATGTTCCACGAGGTGTTTGCCTACCGGTCCCAGATCGAAGCGATTAAAGCGAAGTTCATCCGCGACGCGCAAGATTTCGAGCATCGGCTCCGCGTTCTTTCGGCGCAAGCCGTCTCCCTCGAGGAGTATGAACACGCCGTTGCTGCTTTACGGAAGAGCTTTCATGAGATGCAAAAGTTCCGGTCCCTCTACGAAAAAGCCCTATCTCTTGTCCAAAACACCTCGATCCGGAGCCATCCGCTCGTCAAAGGGGCTGCAGATCGATTCCGCGAAGCGTGGGTTTATTTGCGCCGCTGCAGCCTCTTTGCGCCCACAGACGGGATCGCTGCCCAAAGGTCGATCCAAGTAGGGATGTGGGTCAAGGAAGGGACTCCTCTCATGAGCGTCGTACCCATGGACCAGATCTGGATCAACGCCAATTTTAAAGAAACGCAGATGAAACGGATGCGGATCGGGCAAAGGGCGAAAATCACGGTAGACCTTTATGGGAAAGGGGTCGTTTTCCACGGAAAAATCGTCGGCCTTCCAGCTGTCGCAGGCAATGTCACCAGTTTATTGCCGCCCCAAAACCTCTCCGGAAATTGGATTAAGATCGTACAGCGTCTTCCTGTCAGGATCGAGCTCGATCCTAAAGAGCTCAAAAGCCATCCCTTGCGCCTCGGCCTATCATCCGAAGTGACCATCGATCTGACGACCGAGGGCACCTACCTGCCGACCACGGTCAAAGGCTCGCCGATCTATAGCACGAGGATCTATCGCGATGAAGAGGCAGGGGACAAGGCGTGCATCGATGAGATCATCTCAGCGAACCTCGATCCGAACTTGCTCAAATTTAGTGTGGAGGCGCTCTCCCTTCCCCAAATCCACATGACCATCCCGCACTTAATCCAAGAAGCCCTTTCGCAAAACAGCGCAAATCCCTTCGCGCCTCCAATGCCAAAGGAGTCCGATTGACACGCCCTCTCGCCTTTTCTCTTTACGCCTCTCTCTTTTTGATTGTCCTGAGTTTTACCATCACAGCCTTGGCCTCGCCCTACATTGTGGGAGACCTTGGCGGAGACCGGTACATCACCGTGTACGGCCTTGCCTTCTACGGCTTTGGGGCTGCCATTACGATCCCTTTGGCCAAACCTCTTGGAGCCCGTTTCAGCATCCCCAATTTGTTTGTCTGTTGCCTGCTGTCATTTTCATTGACGGCTCTTTTTTCTGGGCTGGCCCCCACCTATTTTCTCTTTGTCTCCGGCCGATTTTTGACGGGGCTGGCATCGGGCCCCTTTTATGCCCTTTTGTCTCATACCTTCTCTTGCTTGGTTCCTGAGGATAAAAAGGTCTTTTATTCTTGGATCTTCGTTACGATCTTCGTGGTCGTTCCGGTCATTGGAGCCGCCTATGGGGGGACGGTGGCCTATCTCTCTCACTGGCGCGCCCCGTTTTTGGCCGGCGCCCTCATTGCATCCCTCTTGGCGGCTGCCCTGTTCGTCTATTTCAAAGAGGTCGAAATCCCGCCTCTTTCCAGTGGGTTCGATTGGGTGGGTTGGAGTTTTTATGCGGTCGGGATCTCACTGCTCGCTTTTGCTCTGACCACGGCCCAGCAGCTGGATTGGGTCCGCTCTCCCCTCCTCGTCGCCTCCGTCCTGATAGGCCTTCCTTGCTTTGGCTATTTTCTTCTCAGAAGTTTCCTCCATGAGACCCCCTCGATCGACCCCCGTCTTTTTGGGGACCCGCTATTTGCAATCGCGATGGTTTGCCTCACTCTTCTTTTCGCCGTCTATTTTGGGATCATTGTTCTGCTCTCGATTTGGCTCACCTTCGATGTCCAGTTCACTCCCATTTGGATCGGGGTTTTGCTTGGGACGATGGGAATCGCAGGGCTTTTTCCCCGCTTCATCATTCAAGAAAAATTCGGCAAGATCGATCCTGTGATTTATTTGGGCTTAGCCACTTTTCTATTAGGGATCTCATGCTTTTACACGACTCTCTTCGATTCCGAAATTAATTTTGGCCGCATCGCCTTTTCAAGAATTCTCGCTGGGCTTGGCATTGCCCTATTTCTGCCCCCGATTTTTAAAATGCTAACGGAGTGCTGCGGGCCAAAACGTTGGATTGACGGCTTCAACATTTTCCAGTGCCTTCGGAGTGTCGCCTCCTCCCTTGGAGCCGCAGTTTTTACGATCATGTGGCAAAGAAGATCGGTCTTTTATCATGAAAGGCTTGGGGAAGAGCTCAATTCGACATCGATCCCGACGGATAAGTTTTTTAAAAAATTCGAAACATTCCAGCTGCCGGGAGATCCAATGGCCGAACTCAATCATTTTCTCGACCGGCGCTCCGCATCGCTTGCACTCGATGATGTTTTTTATCTCATGGGCTGGATCTTAGCGGGCCTTTTCGTCCTCCTTTGCTTGATTTTGATCTTCAAACCCATTTCCAAACGAACGTAAAGCTTTCTCAACCATCCGAGCGGTTCTCTCTCCCGATTCGCAAGCGGCTTCCATCGTCCCGCCCACGTCCATCAAAATAGAGGCGTGTTCTCCCGCAAAAAAGAGCGTTTGGTCAATGGGAGCAAAAAGGGACTTTACGGTTTCTCCTTCCACTTCTTGCGTGGCTGTCAGAACGGCTTCTTGGCCAGCGGCCACGTAAGAATAGGAACCTTTCGCAAATGGGTCGTTCGGCCAACTATACCCGACGGGCCCCTCATAAGTAACGAGAGCTCCGTCTTGGGGAAATGTTGGGGTCGAGAAAGGCGGGCACAGCTTTCCAAATCCCGCTTCGAGCATCGGGCGCTCTTGGAGGTAAGCGTCCAGAATAGAGTCCTTGGAAAATCTCCCAGTTTCGCCTGTATAGTAAAGAGTTAAAATGGTGCATTCGGTGTCAAAAAAGGCGGCGATGCGATCATTGAGAAAAGAGATTCTTTGGGCAGGCGGCTCAGGAAAGGGGACTAATATTTTGCCGATCGTCCCGTATTGAATGTTTTTCATTGAGATCAGTTTCTCTTCGGGGATGAGGTTTTCTTCAAAGAGAATATCGCCGTAGACCGAGCAGGGAATCGCCAGCACAAGGATATCGGCCTTTGCCTTTTGTCCGTTTTGGAAGAGCAGTTCGTAGACACCGTTGGCTTTTGAAACTTCAGATAGAGGCATATTCAGATGCACTTTACTCCCTAGAGCCTGGGATAGTTTTTCAGGGAGAAGGGCGTTTCCCCCTTTGATGCTCAAAAGGCCGACATGCTGGGTTTTTTCGGCGCTCTGGTGCGCTGCAGAAACGCCTCCAAGAAGCATGTGATACAAGGTCTCTGCGTACAAAGGCGACAGTTTTTCAAGGGGCCCTCCTTCGTAACCCGCCAACCTTACCGATAAGACTTTGTAAAAAGGATCGTTCTCTTCGAAAAGCCCGTTTAATACATCCCGCATGTTTTCTGAGGTTTTAGCAATTTCTTCTAACTGCAATTTCAGTTCTTCTGGATTGAACTTTCTTGTTTTCAGAAGATCCCGAGAAAATAAGGTTCCGTTATAAAAATAATAGGAATTCAGATTGACCTGGCTTTTTGTTAAACTTAAGTGAAATTCCTCAATGAAGCGGTGGATGTTTTCGGCTTTTCCGCCGTCTGCGATACTTTGCCCGCCAAGTTCACCGATCGCGTCTCCCATGAGAATGGAAAAAATCCGGCCGCCTACCCGGTTTCTCGCTTCATAGACGTCTACATCCACTCCTTTTTGGTGAAGCCGAAAGGCCGTAGTGAGGCCTGCAAGCCCCGCTCCAATGATCACAACGGTGGGTTTTGTTGGCTCAGCACAGAGAGGCGCCAGGGGGAGAAGGGAAGTGAGTATGCAGAAAATTTTTAAGAGGAACATTTATCCACAATTTTGTGTTTTTCTTGAAACTGAGGATATGATAACGCACCAGACGGATTTTCGACGCCCATTTTAACAGCCTGGTTGGAAACACGATGCAGGCCTTGCCGACTTCTTAGCTCGTGAATATTGCGAAAAAGCAGTCTCCAAAGTATATTTTGGCTTTGATTGGATGAGACGCTTTGCCAACAATCCTCGTGATCGGTCCTTAACGTTTTTATTTTTATAGCCATGAGCCGAATGAACCTCCTCATGTACATATCGATAGAGAGGGATATTCAGCAAAATTTTGGCTAAAAAAGGTTTCTTTGGCAAATAATCAAGGTTTCTCGAAAAAAGAAATAAATACATTAAATGAATTAGTGACAAAACATCAAAAACAATTCCTGGACAAATGGCATGGGTACTTTGGCGCTAAAATATGATGAACGAGTAGAAGCTGTCTACTTTACTAGGGACGCCTTGGTTGTTGATTTAGTCGATGGTCGCACTATTTCTGTCCCATTAGCTTGGTATCCGAAATTATTAAAAGCGACTCAAAAACAGAGGTCCCATTGGGAAATTTGCGGTGGTGGGTATGGGATTCACTGGCCTGAGATTGATGAAGATTTAAGTACAGAAGGGTTGTTGCGAGGAGCTCCGGCACCCACCTAAGTGCTCGAATTGGTAAAAAACTAGAAAGGCTAAAAATCCTCAGCCAAGAAGAAGAAAGCATTCCAGGCGAAGACAACCCGCTTAATAGAGAAATCGATCCCTCATCGCCCTGATTCTCTGCCCCAATTACATAGACAGAATCTGCCCAAAATGCCATTCTATTTGACATGAAAAAGAACCTGGGCCTTTTCAATGAAGTTGAAATTCCAAGCATTGTGTTTTGCTCTCTTGAATTGTTCTTATGCTGGTGAGGGGATGACTTTAGCTCTTGGGTCGGCGAACCCGATTAAAATCGAAGCTCTTGAGGAGGTCATTCGAGAGTATCCGGACCTCCATCAAGCAACCGTGGTTCCTGATGCGGTATCCTCCGATGTATCGGAGCAGCCCCTCTCCTTGGAAGAGACGATTCGCGGCGCCAAAAACCGGGCGAAGAAGGCATTCCATGCAAATGAAAGAGCCTCTTATGGCTTTGGAATCGAAAGCGGCCTCATGGCGGCTCCTGGGACGCAATCGGGATTCTTAGAAGCCTGTATCTGCGCAATTTATGACGGCTCCAACCACTTTATAGGACTCTCCTGCGGTTTTGAGGTGCCTCGGCAAATTCTGGAACTCGTCCTTCAAAAAAAGATGGATTTAAACCAAGCTTGCCACCATTCCGGCGTCACTTCCGACCCGAAGCTTGGCTCTGGCCAGGGGTTGATCGGCATCCTTACGAAGGGGAGGATCGACCGGAAAAAGTACACGAAGCAGTGCATTACGACCGCCCTCATTCAACTGGAAAACGCTCGATTCTATATGCCGCCCTCAGAAAGCGAAAGCAACGGCCTTGCGGCTTTAAAGGAAGCGGACCGGAACATCTACAGCGTGGGCATCTCGACGGGAGGAGCGGCGGAGATCCTGATGGAGCATGCTGTGCCAGGCCGGCAAGTCGTGGCAACGACCTTGGATGAGCAGGGGGCTCGTTTTGCCAAAGCAAAAATCGAGGAGGCTGGCCTCGGTGATAAAATTGAGGTGAAGATCGAAAATGTGGCTTCCCCGCTTCCTTACGCGGACGGTTTTTTCGATTTCATTTATGCCCGCCTGGTGCTTCATTACCTATCCAAACAAGATCTGACTCTTGCATTGGGAGAACTCTACCGGGTGCTCAAAGTTGAGGGGAGGCTGTTTCTCGTTGTCCGCTCTTCGGATACTTGGGAGGCGAAAGGGGCAGACTCTGTCCTCGATCCGATCACCGGACTGACAACGTATAACTCAAACGGCCAAAGCCACAGCCGATTTTTTCACACCCCCGAATCGATACAACAATTCTTGACCGATTCTGGATTTCGGATCGATCGCTTAAAAACCTATAACGAGCGCCTCTGCGTCGATTTTCAACGGAAAGTCGCGGCGGAGCGGGAAGATGCTCTCATCGAGCTGCTTAGCATTAAATAACAGGAGAAGAACGTGGAAGAAACCATACAGTTCACAGATTTCTTGAAGGTGGACATTCGCGTTGGAACCATTGTCGCCGTAGAGGACTTTCCCGAAGCGCGCAAGCCCGCTTACAAATTGCAAATCGATTTTGGGCCTTTGGGAATCAAAAGATCATCAGCCCAAATTACCCACCATTATCGCAAAGAGGCCCTGGTTGGAAAACAAGTCATCGCAGTGGCGAATTTTCCTCAGAAGCAAATCGGGAAATTCATGTCGGAAGTGCTGACCCTGGGCCTTCCCGATGAAAATGGGATGGTGGTGCTATTGGAGCCCACCCTAAAGGTGCCAAATGGTTCCAGACTATTCTAATAGGAGGTATACACAAACAACTTCAAAACTTGGTTTCTGCCTTCGTCGGACAGCCACTGCCTTTGAGCCCGCCTGCATCGCTCAACTTTCTCAAGTTGATCTGCTTCGGCGCCGGAAGCCTGACTCAAATTCAGGGCGCCTCCTCGGCATAGTCTCAACTTTTGAAGTCATTTGTGTATAGTATGACAAAACTTTGCATCTTAGCGTGTCTGGCCATGTCGCTATTAGCACATGGGAAAGAGCTGACCGCGTATAGCGAAATTGCGAGCGCTCTAACAAACGGCAATCCCATCAGGATGGTGGTCCAATTTGGCGAAAGTTTTCCCACATTTTTTACGGAAGCAAACGCAGTCATGCTGCGGTCGGCCTATCTCCAATTTGCCAATACCCATCTGACTACAAATCATCCTGGCTTTGAGAAAATGGCCGTGTTAGAAAACGTGACGTATAGAATCACAGACGAGGGAGAAGTGCGGATAACGACCCGCATCCTAGGGTTGCCGGAATATCAAATATTGAAGGAGCATACTCTGGATTGTAGACTGGGAGAGGCGGCGAAAATATTTACCCCGGATTAAAAATAAGCGTTCAGGGAAAAAAGGCCGTTGATAAACTGGGGCGTGTTCCTTCCCCCCGCGGTAAACCAGATCCCTCCGATCAATCCTAGGTTCTTCTTAAAATTATATTCGAGAGCTGGAGCCAGGCTGAATTGCTCAGTGGAGGGGAGCTTGGCAGGGACAGTCGTGCGGCCGGAAAATCGGCTTCGGTCTCGGTGCTGGTAGTAAAGGTCGCAGGCGAGCGCCCAATTCAATGAGAGGTTGTATTGGAGGGCGATATCGGCAAAGAAGATGTTGCCCGGATAGGCAGTCCCCTGCGTTTGTTTGTCTCCGCCATAAACGCTAAGCCCTTTCAGGGAGGCGGGGGTGCCGACTCGATATCCTGAATAGAGGCGGGCTTCTAAATAATGGATCCCGCTTATATGCCATAACTTCGTGGAGACGAACGCCAGCTGGGGATGCCAGGAGCCGTCGCCGAATGCATCGGTCCCGAGTTTGCTGAGGCTCAATCGCTGATACTTGCCAAGAGGGATAGAGGCCCCAACGATCAACTTGACGGCAACCCAAGGATCGTTGAGGTCGGCAGCGAGGAGCTGGAAATTCAAATTGAAGACAAGGTCCTCAAAACCGAAGGAGCTTTTCCCTTGGGTGGTCTTGTAGCTGACGATGGGAATAGTTTGCACATCCAGCCAAGACGTTACTCCCGCCCTGAAACGGGTGCGGAAATGGATGTTGTAGAAATTGGGTGCCGATTTCTTTTTCCATTCTGAATCGAGGCGGCCGACATCCACGAAGGTATCGAAGAAAGGCTGCAACAGAAAATGACCCGGTTTAGCCGTATATCCCGAAGGCGCAATGAGGGGGCCGGTGAACCAAGGCGGCCCTAGCTTCTTGAAACCCATGTCTTCGATCTCTACTTCGTCAGCGAAGAGCGCCAAAGAAAATAGGAGCAAAAGAAGGGAGATTTTTTTAGGGAGCGTACCGTTCCTCAGAGCAGCTCAACCTCGCCGGTCTCGAGATTGTAATAGGCCGCTTCGATATCGATTTCTTTCTTTTTGGCCAGCTTGCCCAACTTCTCTGAACGGAGGAGAAGATCCTTCATATGAAGGGCATTGGCTTTGATCGCCGCTTTGAGAACCCCTGCGGGATCATGGTCTTTCGCCCCTTTCACCGCGGGGCCGATGATCAGAGCTAGGGCGGGAATTTCTTTTGTTTTTCCTTGAACGACGGCATTGACCGCCCCGCAGTTTTCATGTCCGAGGACCAAGATCAAGACCGATTTCAGGACAAACGCTGCGTATTCGATGCTTTCCAGCTCGAGGGGGCCGATGACGTTTCCCGCCACGCGGACGATGAAGAGATCGCCGATCCCCTGGTCGAAGACGATCTCCGGAGAGACCCTCGAGTCGGAGCATCCGACGATCACGGCAAAAGGAGCTTGGCTAGCGAGGGTCGCCTCTCTTCTTTCCGAGGTCCGGTTCGGATGCTCGAGCTCATCGTTCACATACCGCTGGTTCCCTTCTAGGAGACGGCTCAGAGCTTCTTGGGGAGAGGGGCTCGCCCCAAAAGCTGCGCTGATAAATAGGATAAGACTTAAGCGTAAAAGGATTTTCAAGATGCTTTCCTTACTACACAGCTCTATATCCTTATCGCCGATCAGAAGTCAAATCGTCCCGTGATGGTCAATCCTTGAAGAAACAGGTCATTGAAAATCTGCCTGCCGGTCACAAACTCTTCAAAAAATGTTCTAATCATATTCTGATCCCAGAGGCCGCTGAAGCTGTAATCGGCTGAAAAATCAATGTGATAGCTGGCATTGCAGAGATATTTGCCCCAACCCACGCCGAGATCCAGGTTCGCCATGGGACGGACCGTATTGTAATTTGTTTCGCGGGCTTTGAAAACAGTGGGAACAGTTCCCAATACCGCCGCATCTTCGCTATGCAGCAGCTTGGTGTATTGGGTGAAGAGGATGCTGAATCCGCCGTCTCCCTCGAGCCTGAATCCCGATCCCAGGAGATAGTGGCCGCTGGCTCCAAAAACGGGGCCCAATCCCCAAGAGTTGCTCCTGTTGTGGGACTTGATGGGCTGCGGGGCGAGAAGAGGGAAGGCGCCTCCGCTGATCGCTGCTCCAGGGACATTAGCAGCCACGAGGAGCGACTCGCGGATCCAGATGGCCCGAAGCCCTCCGAAGGGGCTGATCGTGATCGTTTTGCTCTGATAATAAGGCCGTCCTCCCGTCACATCGAGCTGGTCGATGCCAAGATGCCACGAGGAGTCGACGTGGGTAGCAGAGACAAATTCACCGAATGCGCCCACACCTTGCGCAAACCAATCGAGCTCCCAAACGGGAAGAAGCGTTCCCCCTCCGGTATGATCGGTGGGAGCATCCGAATTGACGGTAGAGTGGAGACGATACCAAGTATATTCAGCGCGCAACTCTGATTCCTCGATCCCAGTTCCGATACCGATTTTAAAGCCGGGGCTAAATTTGAAGTCTTGAACCAGAGGGACCGATTCAAGGTTGAAAACGAGTTCGCTTCTCGTGGCTCCCACTGTAACCAGGTCTGCGCTTCCCGCAAGAGTCATCCCATCTTGGGCGGCATACCAATAAATGAAGGAAACATCTGCAAAGATATTATAGGGCCAGATGCAGCGCCCAGTGTTCAAATCGATCTTCGCGGGCGCGTTGTAGGCCGGGGGATAGAGGCAGCCGGTTTTCATGATCTCCCCTTGATAGCAGCAGGGATTGTCTGCAGGGCTGGAATAGGCGCCGCTCTTTCTTGGGGGGGCAGCACCCATTGCGGCGGCAAGGGCCAGCGCGGCAAAGCAACCGATGACTTTTTTCATAAAAATACTCCTGCAAGGCGTGGGATCACTTTATGACAAGTAAAAAATTCTTTTCAAGACATTTTTCGAATTTACAGAAAATAGAAGGCCTTGAATTAAATCGATTCATCATCTAATATCCCCGTTTTAAGAGAAAAAAGGATTGTCTATGTCAGTTTTGATCGATGCAATCAACAGTCAAATTGAATATTCAGTTTATGAAAATCAATCAAAAGAGGCCAAATACAAATTGGCATCTCAGTGCGAGCTTATAAAAAAAATTGCAATTGTCGCTGCGATCGTATCTCCGGTGTTTGCGTTTTTCCTTCCGATTGTGTTCAGCGTAGTGGCATGTCTTGCGATCGGACTTGTAGGCTATGATATTTTCAACATGGCCGACAACCTGGGCGATGCGGCTAAATTGTCTGCGGTAGGGGGAACTCCTGCAGCTGGGTCTAATATGGATATGCTTGTGGAGTCGACCCTAATCACGAAGCCGCTCTACAAGAAAATCCTCAGCCAAGTGGACCCGCAGATGGAAATTCCTCACGAATCGTCAGATTCGGCTCCTGTCGAAGCTCAACAGGATGTGCCAGAAGTAGAAACGCACTAAGTACCTGAGTTTTAAAAAAGGAAGGGTGTTAGACACCCTTCCCGCGTCTTTTTCTCTGCGACCTCAGCGTCCCTGCAACCCGCGTCTCGCGGGCTCTGCGCTGATGAAATTCTACTGGATTAATGCTTGGCAGTATCGATGGGCGCTGCTGGCATCAAGTCAACATCCCATTGCTGGTGGTTGACCCATGCGTCTTCGTCCATCGGCCGCAGATGCGATTTGTTTTCGAAGATGGTTCCAAACCCTACTTGCTCGGTGCGGGGATTGAAATAGGCGCAGAAGTAGATGTCGTCTGTCCCTTCATTCCAATTCGTGAAGGCAAAGCGGACCGCCGATTGGCAGAGGATCGCCTTGTCGTTCGCTGAGAGGTGTTGAAGGAGCGCTCCATCGAGCATAAGAGCTACCTCATGGGCCTGGTCGGGGTTCGCTCCCAAGAGATTGTTGATCCCTTTCAATAGCGTTGCGGCAAAGTCCTTTACGCTCATGTTTTTCTGAAGAAGATTATGGACGAGCGTTTGGTAGGCAGTGTCGTCTTTCAGCGCATCTGCAATCTGACTGTGCGCCGCGCCTGCGATGGATCTTGCAGTAGAAGCATCGATTTTCTTTCTGGAAACCCCAATCCCTGGAACAACCAGCCGGTTTTGAAGCCACTCTCCAATCGGCAGGCCCAGTTTGAGGAAAGCGGCGATATCAGGGTTGGCTGGCACAAAATTGAAGGCATGCTGAGGGCTGTCCATCGGAATCAATTCAGCTGGAGCGGTTTTGGCAAGAGTCAAACACCAAGTGATGAGGTCTTTGGCATTCCCTGGAGTATAAGACTGGACATTCATGTCATAGGTCACTCCAGTATCGATGTCGGAGACCTCGTAAGGGTTGTCCCCATCGCAGCTTTGCATCGGCGTTCGCCCAAGTTTCTGGTAATTTCCGACTGGGTCTGGCTCCTGCTGGTTCGCCTGGTCATAGGCCCAGAGCGCATTTTTGATAAAATCATCCGTTTGAACAACATTTGTTAGAGTATTGCTGATAGCTTTGATATCGGACGTTTGGCCGAGAGCGTCCGCAGTCGCAGCTATTGCATCTAGGACAAGTTGCTGCAGTTCCTGCGGCGTTGCCACCCTGGTTCCCAGAACATCATTATTCCCCGGAGCTCTTCTATACATTTGGAACCCGCCGTCAGTGGAGCTTCCATCGGATGAAACCTGGGCAAGCGGGATATCAAGATTGTACAAGAGCCGGTAGGAGGCATCGAAATTCTGCATTAAGGTTTGCTTGAATGAAGCTGCTTGGTAAAAGACCTTGAGAGAATCCCAGGCGCTCTCTAAACTTTGAGCGATGCAGCTATTGATATTGCCGCGCGTAGAATCGTTTTGCCGGTCTTCTGCCATCGCGGCGAAAGCCGATTCTGTCCCGCGCAAGATGGGGTTGTTTGTCAAACTGCTGAATGCGTAATATCCGATTTCCGCGAGCTGGGAGGAGTCCTCATTCGGGGTATTTGAAGCGATGCCCGACGCCAGCGCAGCAATCACTTGAGCTGGCGTAGCTGTGATTTGCTTGCCTTGGACATATTGGGAAAGAAGAGGCAGGCAATCGGCCAAGCCAAGGGTCTCATCGCCTCCCATCAGGCTTCGGGCCGCGGCTAATCCCGGCGCATCGAAGAGATTCAACTTCGTGTTCGGAAAGGTCCCGTCGAGAGCGAGATTGAACGGCTGGTCCCTGTCGCCATCGGCCAAATTGGGAAGGAAGAAGAAGGCGTCGGTTTTCCCGTTGACCGGCCGGTCGATATGCCCGTTCATCACAATCGAGCTGTAATCAACCGCCGCATGGAGAAAATATTCCTCATGGTCCCGGATCACGACGCTCACCGCAAAGCAGTCTCCCACAGGCCCTTGATTGAAGGGGGCGAGCATTGCCGCAAGCAGGGCGACTTTTGCGTGCCGGTCTGTTAGAGGTTTGCTAGGGCTCAAGCTAAAGAGGGCACGGAGAGCCAGAAGGCTGGTCTCATTCTTAGGCAAGCGGACATTCGAGAAAACACCTTGCAAAGACGAGCTGCTCAGATTGTCGAGAACTTTTCCCATATTGATTTCATATTCTTCCGGCTGAGAGGAAATAAAGGTGCTTTTCGCCAAAGAACAAGAAGCGAGATCCAATGTCCCGTCTCCTTTCACCAAGAGGTCTGCCATGACAAGAGCCTTGCGCATGGCAAGGGCAAGATCGGCATCTTGGATCCCAAGCTGCCTCTGCAGAGCCGCGTAGTTGTTTAATTCAAAGGATGCGCTTTGGAATGGAGTAGAGAAACGGGGCGGATTGGCACGGCGCATCGGCGATTCGGCGCTCACCTCTGCCGCAGCAAGAGCGAAGAGCAACGTTAAGAGGGGAATAACGGGTTTCATAAATCCTCCATGGGTTTGCAAAGAGGCGTTAGGATTGCATAATAAAAATTTCTATCAAACAAAAATGAATGAATCGCGTAACCTTTCGGTATGTTCCTCCCCGTACTCCTTGCAGCAGCGTTAACGATCGAACACGCCCTCGTCAGCGTCTATGCAGTGAAAACCGCTACCCAAGAAGTTTTGATCGATCAGAACAGCGATTTGAGCCTGGTCCCCGGATCTTGCATGAAAATCGCGACGACCGGCGCGGCTCTTCATCTCCTCGGGGCCGAGACCCGCTTCTCCACTCTTCTGGAATACGACGGCAGGGTCGTGGAAGGAACCCTTCATGGCAATCTCTACATCAAAGGAGGGGGGGACCCCACCCTCGGTTCGGATCGGGTCTCCGGTTCGCTTGCCTGGGAAAAACAAATTGAGGCATGGAAAGATGCGGTCCTAAAACTGGGGATACGGAGAATCGAAGGGAAGGTCATCGGAGACGCGGGGAGATGGGAAAAAGCCCTAGCAGCGCCAAGCTGGTCCTGGGAAGATTTGGGCAATTACTACGGCGCCGGATCCTCTGCCCTTTCCTTCCATGAGAATAGTTATTCTCTCTTCTTCAGGCCGGGCCCCAAGGTAGGCGATCCTGCAGTCATCTTGCGCACCGAGCCTCCCATGACAGGAGTCGTTTTTCAAAACGAAGTAAAGACCGGCCCGGCAGATTCAGGCGACCAGGCTTGTATTTATGGATCGGAATTCTCTCCCAATCAATTTATCCGCGGGACAATCCCTGCAGCCGTGGCGGAGTTTTCGATCAAAGGGGCCATTCCGGATCCCGCTAAGGCTGCCGCCGATTTTCTTGGGAAGACGCTGCAAAAGGGAGGCGTGCGTCTAGAAGAAAAAGAGCTGAGTTGCCAAGAAAAACGGACGTCATTCCATGTTACAACGTCGCCGACCGTCGGGGAGATCGTCCACTGGACCAATCAAAAGAGCGTCAATCTCTACGCCGAGCATCTCTTAAAGCAAATGGGCCTGGCCGTGCAGGGCGTTGGCTCAACGGCCGCGGGGATCAAAGCCGTAACTGATTTTTGGAAAGAGCATATTGATCTCGGCGGCTTCAAAATCGCCGATGGATCGGGACTTTCGAGAAAAAACCTGATCACCGCCAAACAACTGGTCCAGATGCTCCTCAAAATGAAAAGCTCGGACCACTTCCCCATCTTTTTTGAATCGCTCCCTATTCAAGAAAACGGCATGAGGGCAAAATCGGGCTCGATGTCCCTTGTCTTGGCTTATGCGGGATATACGGATCAAATGACCTTTGCCGTCTTGGTCAGCCAATGCGCCGACTCCAAATTGGCGAAGGAAAAAATGAAGGCCTTTCTTTCAGATTTGAACAAACTCCATTAGCGTCTTTTGAAGTATTGGACTTCCCTTTCATGCTGTTTCGCAGCGGAGAGCGTTGAAAAGGTGCCTAAATTCCTCCGCTTTCCCGTCTTCGGATTTTTTTTGCGCGAATAGAGCCGGTATTGCCCGCCCGAGAGTTTTCTGATCACCATCTCTTACTTCCGTCTCGTGCTGGAGAAGGGGATGAAGATGACCCCGAGCCCTACTATGATTGCGATGATCCCCGCGATCTGAAGCTGGCTTGCGAGCGATTCATAGTAGGCGACATCCCTCTTGCCGGCGTTGATTTGCTCTTGAGCCGAATTGAAGAAGAGTTGGTTTCCTGCTTGTTTCGTGACGGGATTCACCCCGAAGAGAGTCTGACCTTGGTTGACTTGGCTCTCTCCGCTCGAGATTTGAATTTTTCCCGACTCGACCTGGTTTTTGATGTAGTTGGAAACGAAGATGAGAACGATCCCTCCGATGCAGATTACGATACCTATGATTCGTTTGAGATTCATAATTTTCCCCCTGGTTTTTCCTCTTTTTTTTCTATATCATGATTGAATGTATGATGCAATTAGATGATGTCAGCCTTTCTTTTTCCGGGGAGCCTCTTTTTGAAAGCGTCTCCTTCTCTTTGCAGCGGGGGGAGCGGTGCGGCTTTGTCGGCCGCAACGGCTCTGGAAAGTCGACCCTTTTCCGGTTGATCGTCGGGGAAATGGAACCTGACCGGGGGGCGATCTCGGTCCCGAACGATTACCGGATCGGCTATTTGCAGCAGCACATCCGCTTTACGCAGCCCACTTTGCTCCAAGAAGCGGCGCTCGGCCTTGCCCACGGAGAAGCTGAGCATCTCTACAAGGCTGAAAAGATCCTCTTCGGACTTGGGTTCACGGAGATAGACCTCGAGAAGAATCCAGCCGATTTTTCAGGAGGGTATCACCTCCGGCTCCACTTGGCCAAGGTTCTGGTTTCCGAGCCCGATTGCCTTCTTTTGGATGAACCGACCAACTACCTCGATATCCTTTCGATCCGCTTTCTCGAAAGGTTTTTGAGGCAGTGGAAAGGGGAGTTCATCCTCATCACCCACGATCGCGAATTCATGGACGCAGTTTCCACCCATACGATGGGAATCCACCGGAACAAGGTGCGCAAGATTGCAGGATCCTCGATCGATTTTTTCTCTCAGATCATCCTCGAGGAAGAGGTTCACGAAAGAACCCGGCTCAAGACGGAGAAAAAGAAGGCGCATATGATGGGCTTCGTCGAGAGGTTCGGGGCCAAGGCGACGAAAGCAGGCCAAGCCCAATCCCGCCTCAAGATGTTGGAAAGGGAGCCGGTTCTCGAAAAATTGAACGCTTTAGCTCATCTTACGTTTCATTTCCATGAAGCCCCTTTTCCCGGAAGAAAAATGCTCGACATGTCGGATGTCCGTTTTTCTTACACGGAGGCCCCCTTGATCGATGGGGTCTTTCTCGAAGTGGAAAAGAAGCAGCGGATCGCCATCATCGGAAAGAACGGCCGGGGAAAATCGACCCTCCTGAGACTGCTTGCCGGCGATTTAGCGCCGCAAAAAGGGAGCCTCGAGTTCTCAGAAAACACGGTTGTCGGCTATTTTGGCCAGACTCATATCGGCAGGCTCAATCCCGAACACAGGGTCGAAGAGGAGATTGCCTTGGCCAACCCGAAGCTCAATTTGACCGAGGTCAAAGGGATTGCCGGGAAGATGCTGTTCAGCGGCGACAAATCGATGAAAAAGATCTCGGTTCTCTCCGGCGGGGAAAAAAGCCGGGTCCTCTTGGGCAAAATCCTCGCAAAACCCTGCAACCTGCTACTCCTCGACGAGCCGACCCACCATCTTGACATCGAATCAGTGGAGGCGCTCATCGATGCCCTCGAAGATTTTGCCGGCACCGTGGTCATCGTCACCCATAGCGAGCTGATCTTAAGGCGCCTCAAACTCGACCGGATCATCCTCTGCCAAGAGGGGAGGCAAATCTCCTTTTTGGGAGATTACGATCTTTTCTTGGAGAAGATCGGCTGGGAAGAGGAGAAAAAAAAGGGGCCTCCTCCCAAGGCTGTAGTAGCTCCAAAACCTATGACGCCTCCCAAAAAAGGGGGCGGGAAAAAAATCAAGGAATGCGAGGATAAGATCATTGCGCTCGAAGCGGAGCAGGCCGCGGCTCAAAAGGCG
>CAYTXY010000007.1:0-22477 GCA_964441355.1 uncultured bacterium | reverse complement strand
GGCAAGGTCATTAATTTTCCCCAATACATACGAGATTACACCAACTTGCTTGAAAGGGCGAATGCGACGAACGACGCGCCGAAGCAAAACAAAAACATGAACAACGCCCACAATAAACTGGTAGGCAAACTTCGGGGATTAGAAAAGCGGGCGATCGCGGCATCGGTCAAAACGGGCATTGCGCCACCTGATAAAGAACTGATCCAAAGGCTGAACGTCGATCGTAAGCCCGAGAAATCTTCTTGGGGCAAATTTCAGGACGATTTGAAGGACGATTTGTTTTATGAGGGGAAGTGGACTTGGAAGCGGGTAGCGAAGTACAGCGCTGTTAGTTTAGTAACGGTCCTCGCTGCTCCTCAATTGTTGAATGCGGGGTGGCAGCTCTCCGGTTGGTTAGGGACGATGCTGAATATTGGGAAAGGGGTGACTCAAAATGGCGCGAATATAGCGAACGCGGCGATGGCTGCTGGGAACGCCGCTTCCGATGTGGCTGGGTGGGCTGCAAAGGAAGTTGGCAACGCTATTGGCAGGCCGCCCGCTGCAGATGTACACAACGACGGCGCTGCTTTGCTGACGAGCTTAGGGGTCAATAGCTACTTAACAGGCCTCTTGGTCACAGCTTTCAACCCTATCCTTCCGAAGTCACTCACTGGTCTTTTCCAACCGGCTGTTATTGCAGGCACTGTCTGCAATCACCTCGATCCCAATTGTACCCAATTGTTCACCGATCGAGTGAAGACCCTCACCAACGCCATTGGCGAGTTAGAGAAAGCCGATCCTGCGGGATTCTATGCCACCACCGCCTTCCTCTCCGGTGTAGGAACTCACAATAAAGACGCGATCGTAAACTTCTTTTCTTCCGCTTCCGGAGTTGCCTCAGGTTATGCCGGATATGGCATCATGCTGTGGTCCCTTGCCAAAATGATCGATGCACAGAACCCAGGGTTTTTCGCGAGCGTGAGGGATAAATTGCCAAGTCTCTCGGATCTTCCCAACACAAGCGTAAGGGCTTTCGATCAGGGTCTTCAATTCCACAAGAACAATCCGGAGACTGTCACCGCCCTTGGCACTGCCGGTCTTTTTGCCGCATCGCTTTCAGGACTCGTCAACCCTAGCAGCGCGCTCTTGGGACTTATCTACTATACGGGCGCTGGCGAGATGGTTTGGGATGCCGCAGTCGATAATTATAATCATAATGGAACGATCCGAACGGTGGCCGAAGCCGGATCTCCCCTCGCGAAAGACGCTGTCACCTGGTTGAATCAGACCATTAACAATGGGGACGTTGAGCAGTGGCTCAAAGATCATAACGAGACGAAAATAACAGCCTATTCGAGTATGGTGTTGAGCACAGCAGGTTATGGGATTTCATCCTGGCTGCCGTGGGTCAAGTCAGCGGCTGGAACAGCAGCTACTAATGCAGGCAACCTAGCTGCGGCGGCTATCCCCAATGCTCAAGCGGTTGTGTCGACTGCCCGCGATGCTCTTGGCAATATCATATCGACGACGACCACCCCGCCAACTGCCGATCAGATCGCAGTTGTTACCGCTACTCAGAATGCCGCCCGTACGGCAGCCGCTGGTGCAGCCCGGTCAGGCTATTTGTCTAAGGCCGCACGTCGGACAGCACTCTTCTTTGGGTTGGTTCCGCCTTTTATACAAAGCGTAAGATATGTGGTGCCCGCAGTCTACAACAGTTGCACAAACACAACCGGATATTGCCATCAGGGGCTGGACAGCGCACGCGAAGCGTATGCTAACGCTTATAATACCGTCACTGACAATCCTGGCACTTCTATCACGTCAGGAGGTTTATTTGCTGCCAGCTACAGCATTCTGAAATATCGATTTGCCTTGAGCCACAAGGCCGCGGCAGCAGCAGCATCGGCCATCGCCACCATTCCAGGTCTCGCAAATGTTGGCTATTATACTTACGGCGGCCCCGCTGCAGTCGATGCTATAAAGGATGGCGTTGACATGACACGGAATTGGATGGTGAATGATGTGTACCCCGATCTCGCTAGCGCCGGAACCAAGATCGGTAATGGCGTCGGCGACGCGTTTAATTGGGCCACGACCGGCTGGGATACAGGGTATCTCGCTTCCGCATACAACACCGTCACTGACAATCCTGGCACTTCTATCACGTCAGGAGTAGTCGGTGCTGGGGCCTTCAGCATTCTGAAATATCGATTTAGCTTGAGCAACAAAGCCGCGGCAGTAGCATCCTCGGCCATAGCTGCCATTCCCGGTCTCGCAAATGTTGGCTATTATACTTACGGCGGCCCCGCTGCAGTTGATGCTATAAGCGATGGCGCAACCACAGCGTGGAATTGGGCCACAACCGCCGTCATCAACAATCCTGGCATTACTAGCGCGACAACAGGAATCTTTGCTGGGATCTATGCCTATCTGAAAAATGTTCGTCACTGGAGCCACAAGGCCGCGGCACCATTATCCACATTTATCGCCACCATTCCTGGTCTCGCAAATGTTGCCACTCAGGTTTATGGGGCGCAAGCATCCGCAACAATCCAGAGCGGAATCAATTGGGCCACGACCGGCTGGGACATAGGGTATCTCGCAAGCGCCGGAACTGAGATCGACAAGGGCGCACGCAAATTCGGGAATTGGTCCATAAGCAGATTCAAATCCGTCGCCAGCAAGCCTCTGGTCTCGAGTATGGCAACAGGAGTTTTAGTCGGCACAGGCTCCGCATTAATGATTCCCAGATTCGTACTCAATAGAGTCGCGCAGGTTGTGATCCCAATTTTTGCAGGAATTACCACGACGCTCGCAACTTATACGACTCTTTCAATGGCAAGACCCTAAATATTGCCCTAAAACGAAGAAGTCCATAAAATCTTGGGCCATCCGATGAATCAGAAAACGATGGCCCAAGTTTTCCTAAAACCCCCTGAGGGATTTTCTCCAAAAAAAGCCGTTGCCGCCTGCTATATTGAAAGCGAAGGAAAGCTCCTCCTTTTGCGCCGCTCCCCGCACCAAAAAGAGGGAGGGGCATGGACCGTTCCTGGCGGTAAATTGGAGATGGGAGAAACCCCGCGCGACGCCGCTCGCCGCGAGCTGGAAGAAGAGACAGGCATCTCCATCGATTCCAGAATGCTCGAAGACCTTGGGACTCTCTACATCAGGAAACCAGAGCTCGACTATACCTTCGCCATGTTCCGTTTCGTCTCGCCTACGAGGCCGTCCGTTCGTTTGAACAGCGAAAACGATGCGGTCCATTGGGCCGCTCCCCATGAGATCGAAACCTTGCCGATCATCTCCGGCGGAAGGGCCGCTTATCAGCGCTACTCGGCAGCCGCGCCTGGAGCCAAAAGACGGGGAACCACCTCCGTCAGCACGTATGCGATCTTAATGAAAGAAGGACAAGTCCTCTTGGGACTTAGGCAAAATACAGGCTACGCCGATGGGATGTGGAGCCTTCCCGCCGGCCACGTCGAAGAAGGGGAGCCTGCCAGCGCCGCCATGGTCCGCGAAGCCGAGGAAGAGATCGGGGTGCACCTCGATCCCCAAACTCTCAAAGCGGTCCATATCATGCACCGCCAATCGAACCGGTTTAATATCGACATTTTCTTCACTTGCTCTAAGTGGGAAGGAGCGATCGAAAACAGGGAGCCGCAAAAGTGTGTCCGGCTCTCGTTCTTCCCTCTTGATGCCCTACCTGAAAATCTCATCCGATACCAACGCGATGCTTTGGAAGGGCTAAGCAAGGGGTTCTCTTTTACAGAACAGGGTTGGGATTAGTACCCAAATAACTAAAAAAGTTGGTTTTTTATGGCGTCGGCTTTGCCTCATAATTTTCGTCCTCACTCGCGCCTTGCCTTTGGCAATGCTCGCTCGCTCCGAACAAAAATTTTGAGGAGCCTCCTTGTCAAATTCCCAACTTTTTTAGTTATTTGGGTACTCTCGTGATCCCTAAAAAAGAATTTTACTTCCTCAGGCATGGGCAAACGGACTATAATCTCAACCAAATCAAAGTCGACCATCCCCCTCACATCCTTTTGAATGAAACTGGAAAAAGCCAAGCCTTAGGGGTGGAACCCCTTGTTGCAGAGTTACCCATCAAGGCTATCTGCTATAGCCCGATGCGCCGCGCCGTTCAAACCAAGGAAATTGTTGCATCGCGGATCCGTGTTCCCGAGTTCGAGGTCCCCGACCTCTCCGAATGCTCCGCCCTCATCTGGCAACAGCTCTCGCCGCTTGCGCCCAAAGACCTCATTGCGGCCAAGGAGCCCTTAGCAGGCTTCGTTGGATGCGTCCTAAGAGGTTTTCAAAGGGCTCTTTCCTACGATGCCCCTGTCCTCATCGTCTCCCATGGGGGCGTCCATAAAGTCCTCTCTCTTCTCCTCGATATCGCAGGCCACCCTGGCCTCATCGATAATTGCGCTCTTTTCCATTTCGCCCACCAACAGGGTGTGTGGGAAGCAACTAAAATTATTAATACAAATTAATTAAAGAAACATTTTTAAGTTTTAATTAATTACGAAATTCATTATAATTAAAGAGGAAATAAATGTTTATTTTTTATGACAACAAATTCATTATCATTTAATTTTAATGGCAGTCAAAAAGAAATTCCAATCGGGTTCATCCCATTGGTCGATGAACCGATGCAGGCCGTTCTCGGGCAACTTCTTAAGGAAAGCCCCCCGCCCCCGTCGGTAAAGGCCCTTTCCGAAAGGGTCAAGGATCTCGTCGAGACCGAAGTGCTGCTCAAACGCGCGAAAAGAAAAGTGAGCCGCGACAAAATCGTAGGAATCCCTCCCGCCATCTTTTTAGCTGCTCTTATCGGAGCGATTGCCTTAGGCTTTCTTTTCCATCCTGTGGTCGGGGTCGTTCTTCTGGTCCTTACCCTCGCCTATCTCATTGTCTGTCATACGATCGCCACTTGGCTTGGGCGCAGGGATAAAAAAGTAGAGTTTGACAAGCCCTTAGCAAGATATCCATTGTCTGTCCTTGCAAGCCCCATCCTCCTTTCACACATGCTCCTCACCCGGGTCTCTTCATTGCAATCCAAGGCGGAGCGCACCAGAAATGAGGTTCAATCCCACGCGGCTTCAGCTTTTTCCTATTGGTCGAAGAACGGCCCGATGCTCGCGCAAAGGCTCGATCGTTTAGAAACACGGCTCGACCAATCGCTCGTAGCCATCAAGAAGCAGCCAGTCCGCTCCCCGCAAGGAGAAAAAGACCTGGCCGACTACAAAGAACTCCTCACCCGAACCCGCTCCGAAATCCAAAAAGCCCTCCAGATGGTGAAAGTCTAAAGCCCTCTTACTCGGATAGACTTTGTTCCATGATCGGTAAAAAACCACCGAGAGCGCCGAGGAGACCGAGGCGCGAAACGCGCATTGTTTTCTTCTCTGTACTCTCGGTGGGTCTCGGTGTTTAATTTCCCTTTATGCAACAAGATCACTCGGATAATGCGGCAAGCATTTGGATAAAGAGAGAATCCTTTTTAGACTTTTTGATGATCTCCCTTCGTTCATGTGTATACCGTTTTTTCAAAGCTCGAGTTTCTTCGGTCGTAGGATCGCAAACAAAATTCATCGGCACAAGACCCGAAACGACATAGAAAATCGGATGAATGCAGGAGGAAAAGTACCCGGAAGGAATTCTTCTTTTATCTTCGAGATCATACGGATGGTTATGAACAAAAATCTCCGCGTTGCGCGCCCCGTATCCTAGCAGGATTCCAACTAATAGATGATCATGCATCATCATCTGGAAAAGAGGACCGTCGTCCTTTAAGCATGAGATCAGGCGGTCGGGGGTCATCTGTCCCTTGAATGCTTGGTCGAAATAGGCTCGATTTTGATGGAAAACTTTTTCGAGTTCTTTCAGATTCGCCACAAATACAAAATCGTACCCGTTGTAAACGCATTTTCGGATGATGAATTTTTGCGAGCGGAAATGGGGCGCGATCTTCTCCCATGCCTCCCATCCAATCCGGGCTTTTTCCGTTGGCAGAAGGCGTCCTTCGCTCATGGGTTTTGTGCCAAGCAGTGTGTAGGCGAAGCCATCGAGGAAAAAAAATGGTTGAAGAGCTCTTGAACCGGTTCCCTTTCGACAGGAGTTAGAATCGCGAGTTTTTTTTGAATCTCGGCGCGCTTCTCCTCTGTGAGAGCGCTTGACTGGAAGTTCAAACGGCCGCTGAGAAAAATAAGCAGACAGACTGTCAAGAAGGCTGCTAGTATATTTTTTTTCTCATAGCAGAGGAGGTTGAAATGCTCATTCGGATTATAGCAGCAGTTCTTTTTTTTCTCTCTTCACAACTGTGTGCAAATGAAGATTGTACGCTACGAGACGAAACCTCAAAAATGAAAGTGGATTTAGCGGAAAATTTCATTCCAAAAAGACGGGATGTACTGGTTTTTGAAAAATCAGCCGATCAAAATTTTGGCCTTGCAGTGTGAAAACGGGACTT
This sequence comes from uncultured bacterium, assembly GCA_964441355.1. Lineage (GTDB taxonomy): Bacteria > Chlamydiota > Chlamydiia > Chlamydiales > SM23-39 > CAIPFQ01. The sequence continues at coordinate 16,029 of CAYTXY010000007.1, read as the reverse complement.
ATACTGCAATAGTCCCGAAAAATATCGTCGAAGATGTGCTGGGAGTTTGGCGGTGTTTTTGCGGATGGTCTAACTCTAGATTCGATCATCACTGCGTAAGGTGTGGAAGGCGAAGACCCTAAGAAGACATTTATAGCTGGCATCTCAAGAGCTTCGAGAAGAATAGCTTGCACCTGAATCCGACTATTTTACGATATGTCGTATTTTGGTCGGAAACGCCTTACTTCACTCGAAACCACGTAAGCTCATGCTTATTGTGGAAGAGACGGATGAGCTTTCCGATTTCTTCGAAAGCATCGATCACGGCCGTATCTTCCTCCCCCTGAAATTTCAGGGTGCAGACAAGTTGCACATCCCTGTCAAGCCAAGGCCGGACCCACTCGAGAAGCCTTTTGGGAGTAGAGACCACATCGCTGAAGATCCACTCCGCATCGGGAAAATCTTCGGGCTTTAGGGAAAACGCATCTTTTTTCAGAAACGGCACGTCTTGAAGAGAGGGCGCGAGCGGGGCGCGGTCGACGGCCGTCACTTGGGCTCCAAGACGGCGGAGGACCCACGTCCAACCTCCCGGACTTGCCCCGATTTCGAGACACTTCGATCCAGGTTTGGGCACTTTGCCCGTCCTTAGGAAAAATTCCCAAAGTTTCAAATACGCTCTCGAAGGGGGCTCTTTCGTTTCGACGAAATGGATTTCTCCGTGGGCAAATGGACTGGAGCAGCGCTTAGCAAAAAGGAGAGTCCCTTCATCCAAAAGGGTCCAAGACCCAAGAGGCGCCGTAGGAAGGGAAGAGGGGAAAACGAGAGGTTTTGGAGAAAAACGGGGAAGCCGCTCTTGGATCAGCGCTCCCCTTCGGACCGAAGCATGGGGGTAATAAGCCCAAAGCCCCTGCAGGCTCCTGAGCTTGTCTGCCGCTTCGCCGATCGAGCGAAAAGTAAATTCCTCGAGATCGTACCAAATGTTCTCTGCAAAGCGGACCTTTTGGGCAGGCCCTTCGGCAATAAAGAGGCGGGGCCCGATCTGCGTGAGTGTCCCCTGCAGCTCCCTTTGAAGCGGCTGAGCGTAACCAACGGGAGCAAGATAACCGGTTCTAGATCCCATGCTGTCTGCGGTATTCTCCGATGCAAAGGGCGGTTGCGACCGCGACGTTCAGGCTCTCGACCGCGCCTGTTCCTGGAATGCGGACTGTTTTTGCCCCTTGAAGAAAAGGGCTTTTGAGCCCTGTCGATTCGGAGCCGATAGCGACAATCGAACGGGGAGGAAAAGAAAAGCGGTAGAGGGAGTCGCCCTCATGGGCGGAGGTGGCGATCACGGCAAACCCTTGGGCTTCCAGCTTAGAGAGCGTGTCATCTGGCCGCTCCAAAGAAACGAGCCGCACCAGCTCCGCCCCCCCTTTTGCGATACGGCAAGCCGAAGGGGTGATCGGTAGATTCTCTCCCAGGATATAGGGAACCCCGAAATGGGCTGCCGTCCTGAGGATCGATCCGAGATTGTGGGGATTTTCGAGCCCATCGAGATAGAGCAAGCAGGCGGACTTCGGCAAATTCTTCAAAAGGGCAGCCGTAGAGGGAGGCGGCGCCAATGCCAGAACGCAAACTCCTTCATGATGGACCGAGCCGCTCACTTTGTCCAACTCTTGGGGTGGGATGATGTGGTAGGCTTTGCGCGCCTTGGCGCACCATTTCAAAAGGGGAGAAAAGGTTTTGAGGTTCGATTCGTCGAGATACACTCGGATGATATCTTCAGGGCGCTTTTCCCAAAGAGCCAGGCATGCATGGATCCCGTAATATTTTATTTCTTTTTGCATGCGGAAAGGTTACCACATTTCCCAATGGAATGGGACAACTAAAAAGTTCATTGGTAATCGTTCTTTTCGCAGTTTTCGCAGACCGGATAGCCCTCGGTGGCCCCTGAACGGTGGGCGATAACGAACTGAAGATACTCGGGTCCGGAGAAGATTTCTTCGAGGCTCTTTTCCCGGAGGTTCCCGAACCGGATCGTGGCGTTGAAATCGAAACAGCAAGGGATCACGAAAAGATCCCAGGTGATGTTTAAAATGTTTTTTCTCCGTCCCTCGACGACTGGACAGAGGACATTCGGGGCGGCCTTGTTAAAACTCCGTCCGTTGCCGTAATTATGAACGGCGGGCCAGTAGCTGATCTCCACACTCAAGTTTTCGGCCCATTCGCAAAAGGCGGCAAGATCCGGCGGAAAAGCCAAAGGAAGAGTAGTGGAGGAAAAGTTCGGCGAAGGGATCTTTAAATTGATTTTCAAAGGAGACTTAGCCTCTTTGATCGCGCGGGAGAGCCGCTCCAAATTGGTTTTGGCCCGCTCGAACCCATCAAACCCATGGATTTTGGCGTAACCTTCCCGCTCAAAGCCGTAAAAGCTCACGATGAGCTGGTCTAGGCCAGACGTTGCGAGCGCATCGACATCGGGGATTTTCACGCCGAGGGTAGAGAAGATGAGGCTGTGGCACTTTGGCGCTTCTTTTTTCAGCCGCTGGATTTTCAGAGTGAGAGAGCGGTCCAAAAGGGGCTCCCCAAAGCCGTGGAGATGGACCTGCTGCTCTTTTGGCCCTACCCGGTCTACAACTAAGCCGAAGTCTTCTACGGACATGTAGCCCAGAGCGCGCGTCTGCTTTTCTCTTGGGCACATCACGCATTTATACCCGCAGGCGTTGGATCCGGATTTCGTGGAATGTTGGGAGGGGCATCAACATAATTCTACCAACTTCTTTCGTTTCTGGCATAGAAAGAATCGTTTGTTTAAAATGGACTGGCTATATGGACTCCGATCTTCAGGAAGCGGTTGCGAAAAGGCGCACTTTTGCCATCATCAGCCATCCGGACGCTGGAAAAACGACTCTGACCGAAAAGCTTCTTCTCTATTCGGGAGCGATCCTCACGGCTGGGATGGTCAAAGGGCGCAAAGGGCGAAAAGCGGCTGTTTCCGACTGGATGAGCATGGAGCAAGAAAGAGGGATCTCGATCACCTCTTCGGCCATGCAATTTACCTACAAAGACACGATCATCAATGTCTTGGACACGCCGGGCCACGAAGATTTTTCCGAAGACACCTACCGGACCCTCACGGCAGCCGATTGCGCGATCATGGTGATCGACGGCGGCAAAGGGGTCGAAAAGCAAACGCTAAAACTCTTCGAGGTTTGCCGCTTAAGGAAAATCCCCGTCCTCACCTTCATCAACAAGATGGATATGCCCGGCCGGGAGCCGATCGACCTGATGAACGAAGTGGAAAATGTTTTGCAGATCCACTCGTATGCGATGAACTGGCCCATCGGCTCCGGAAAAGAGTTCCAGGGCGTCGTCGACCGGAGTTCCAAAGAGTGCATCTTTTTAACGAAGACCTCGTTCGGCGGGGCGCAAAAAGCGGCCATGGCCCACCTCCCTTTCCAGAGCGATGAGGCGAAATCAAAAATCGGAAATTGGCAGGCCCTTTTCGACGAATTGGAGCTCCTCGAGATCGCGGGAAATCCCTTTTCTCGCGTTGATTTCCTCGCGGGCAAGGTGACCCCTGTGTTTTTCGGCTCCGCCCTTACGAATTTCGGGATCGAGCCCTTTTTCGACGCGTTCCTCCACTTGGCCCCTTGCCCCCACAGCAGGCTTGCCGACCGTCCGGACGGCACCGAGATCGAGATCGACCCGATCAGGCATTCGTTCAGCGGCTACATTTTCAAATTGCAAGCGAACATGGACCGGCGCCACCGCGACAGCATGGCATTCCTTAGGATCTGTTCCGGCCGCTTTGAAAAGGATTTGGTCGTGAAACACCATCGCCTCGGAAGAGAAATCCGCCTTTCGCGTCCCGCGAAATTGGTCGCTGGAGAAAGGGTCACCCTCGATCTTGCCTACCCGGGCGATTGTGTCGGCGTGATCAACCCATCGCTCTTTGCGATCGGCGACACGCTGTCTCTTACTGGCGGGTTCAACTTTAAGCCTCTGCCTCAGTTCGAGCCGGAGATTTTCGCAAAAATCTACCCCAAGGACGTGGGAAAAAGAAAATCGTTCGACAAAGGGGTCATGCAGCTTGTCGACGAAGGAGCCATCCAGATGCTCAAAGGAAGAGGCGTGCAAGAAGGAGAGCTGATTTTCGCAGCGGTGGGCAAATTGCAGTTCGAGGTGATGCAATATCGATTGAAAGACGAATATGGCGCCGACACGGTCCTGACCCTCCTTCCCTACCAATGCAGCGCTTGGGTGATCGGTGATATCAACACCTTCAAGCTCACCACGAGCGCGCTTCTCGTGGAAGATCGGCGGCAGCGCCCTATGGCGCTATTTACGAGCGTTTGGGACAAACAATACTGCATGAAACAAAACCCGAACCATCAGCTCCTCGCAATCCTTGCTTGACAAAAATTTTTTTTCATCATTTCCTTAAGAAAGTTCGTATAAACCATTTTAGGAGAGATGCGATGAAAAATAACGTTCTGAAATTAGCCTTGATGGGTCTTGCCATCGGGAGTTTCGTCGGCGGCTGCGCCTGCGGGTCAAATGGGGACAATTACCAAAACAAACAAAATAACCAAAACAGAGACAACTCACCTTGCAACGGCGGCTCATCAAACAAGCGAAGCTAAATATGAAATTTGTTCGTGAACAACTTTAGGAGAAGCGATGAAAAAAAATGTTCTGAAATTAGCCTTGATGGGTCTTGCCATCGGCAGTACCGTTGGAGGCTGCGGGTCATCCATGAGGGATAACCAGCAAAACGACAATTCCTCTACGGACCAAAACCAAGGCAAATCAACTTGCAAGGGAGTCAACGGCTGCACCGGAAAAGCCGATTGCACCGGTTCCAGCGGCTGCAAGGGAAAAAATGGCTGCACAGGAAAATCCGATTGCACAGGCGGAAGCGGCAAGATGAATAATAACTCAGGCTCATACTCAAGCTCTTCTTCCGGCATGAAAGAAAAACGAGAAGCCGCAGCGAAGACTTTGACTCCATAACGATTCACTACCCAAGACCGTGTCCAGTCTTGTGGACACGGTCTTAAGAGATATCCATGATCAAATCAGTCCCAAATCTGGGGATCGGGATCGGTCTTCGGCCGATCCATTTGCGGGAAATTTTCGCAAGCTGGCCGCCGATCGATTGGTTCGAGATCATCAGCGAAAATTTTATGGGGGGCGGCATGCCTCTTCGGAATTTGCAGCGGATCTTAGAGAAGTATCCTGTGGTCATGCATGGGGTAAGCCTTGCGATCGGAAGCGCCGCTCCCCTGGACTGGGATTATCTAAAAAAACTCAAAAACCTTGCCCAGCTCACGAAAACTCCTTGGCTCTCCGATCATCTCTCTTGGGGCCGCCTTCCGGGAGCCCGCTTCCATGATCTTCTCCCGCTGCCCCGCACACGCGTTGTGGTCGACTATGTCGCCGATCGGGCGAAAATCGTCCAAGATTTTCTGGAGATCCCTTTCGCCCTTGAAAATCTCTCATCGAATGCAAGCTTCACAAACGATGAAATGCCCGAATGGGACTTCTATACGGAGGTCGTGGAAAAAGCGGACATTTCCATGATGCTCGACGTCAATAACATCTATGTCTCGAGCCGAAACCTCGGGTTCGATCCCAAAGACTATGTTTCGAACCTGCCAATGGATCGGGTTGTCCAAATCCATTTGGCCGGCCACAGCGACTACGGGCGCTACGTCTTGGATACCCATGACTATCCGGTCCGAGACGAAGTGTGGGAAATTTACCGCGACGTCTACCCGAAAACAAAAGGCGTCTCGACGCTTCTCGAATGGGACGACCGGTTTATTCCCTTCGAAGAGACATGGAAAGAGGCTTTGAAAGCCAAAGCCTATCAAGAGCAGTTTACCCATGTTTGAGACGGCGCCCGCAACGCTTTTGGAAATGCAAACTTGGTTCGCCAAGCACATCACTTCCCCGATCCTTGCATCGGATTCGAACCATATTCCCCTCTTTGCCCCCGCCCTCATCGGCGACATCCGCAAGCGGATCGCTCCAGGGCCAACCATGAAGAGCGAAGAGCGCCTCGGCATCTACCAACAGCAATATTGGTGGCGCCTCCTCAACATCATCCAAGAGATTTACCCTGCGGTCCTCCGCCTCTTCGACTACGAGGATTTCAACCGCCTTATCGCAGAGCCCTACCTTTTGAAATATCCGCCCCAGGACTGGTTTCTTTCCCATATCGGAAACGACCTTCCCAAATGGCTCAAGAAATATTACCGCAAAAGCGATATGCCGCTTGTCCTCGGCCTTGCCCTTCTCGACCTATCCTATGAAAAGCTCCTCTTTACCGACATCTTGCCTCCCCTCAAGCCTGAGCAGGTTCCCGAAGTCGAAAGGAAAAAACTGTTTCTTCAGCCGTTTGTTTTGCTCTTTGCCTTAGGCGCAGACCTTTTTGGCTTTCGAAAAGAGCTCATGAAGCACCCGCCCGCCCACTGGCAAACGAGCGATCTTCCTCCGCTTGAAAGAAACGGTGAGAAAAAATATTTCGTCCTCTACCGGAGCGGGGAAGAGAGTCTTTACGAGGAAATTTCACCTGAATTTTTCGATCTCCTCACCCGTTTTAAAAAGGGGGCAACCCTCTCCGCCCTGATCCCTCTTCTCGAAAAGTACGAAGGACTCATCGAGTCGTTCCAACTCATGGCGTCCAAAGGATGGCTTACTTTGTCGAATCCGAAGGAGGTTGATCCGTCTTCTCCTCCTCGGGATGTCCCTTGCGGCTAGCTGTATAGCGCCTACGCCGCCTCAAGCGACGCTCCAACGGGGGAAATACAGAAGGGTAAGGTGCGAGTACTGGAAATGGACCGGTATTTGGGATCTCTTTGCGGGTGATCTCGCCTTGGCCCTCGGAGCTGTGGAGAGGTTTGAAAAAAGATGGAGTTGGGTTCTCCTGTTTAAGCTTTCCCCCTCCTGACACACCCTTTTCAAGAAGGGGCGCATGAGGAGTTGGGGCCTGGGTTTCTTTTGCCCTTTGTTCTAAATGGGAGTCTTGAGCGATCCATTTTTCTATTTTAGGGATGAGGACGTTTTGGAGAAACTGCTTCGTTTCGAATGAGGCCGAAGGACTGCTCGAATAAGCGATCGCCTTCTCGTAAACTTGAATCAAGAGCGAATGCCTCGACTCGTCACCGTCCTTAACTAAAGCAAGCAACGCTTGGGCCACAGGTTCGAGAAAGGGCGCCGTCGGGTGATCTTGGAGGTCATTTTCTTGGGAATGGATAGCATTTAAAAGTTTTTGCGCAAAGAGGTAGGAAAAAGACCCTTCTTTGCACTCCGTCTGCCATTCGGCAATCTGAGAGGAAAGGCTTTTTCTGGTAGCCCCACGCGCCTCTACAAAAAGAGCTTTAGCCAACACTTCGGGCCTCAGCTTGTTCTCTTGCAACAAACTGCAAGCTTCAGACCCAAGGTCTCTCTCAATCTCTTTCAAAACGGCGATCAATTCCTCCGTGAAGGTCCCTTGGTCAGTTCCAAGCGCCCCTTTTTTGAGCGACTCTTCGATGAGAAGCAATAGCGCGAGGATTTCTGCAATAGAGACAGTTTTTAAAAGAGGGGTTTTTTCCAAGAAGAGCTCCAAGAATTCGCCCTCTCTTGGCATAGGAGCACTGTAGGAATGGGAATAGATCTCTTTTTCTGGGATATGCACGAAGCTCATTAATAAACACCGGTTTTATTACAATTATTTCACAAAATTTAATAATTGTAAACATAATAACGGGATAATCTTGGAGGGAAATCCCCGCTTTTGATAGCCTAGAGACTGGATTGAACGAGAACCTATATGAAACCCGTCTTCTGTATCTGTTTACTTCTCCTCTCCCACTCTTGCACTTCTACCCCCAAGCCCTCTAAGTCAGCAACCCAAACATTTGAAGACACTCACCTCCTTTTTGATTTAGAGGACGAGGTTGCAAACGTCCCTTGCAAGGTCACAGGGGAAATTCCCGATTGGGTGGTAGGCACCCTTTATCGCAATGGCCCCGCCAAGTTCCAAGTGAATCGCCAGCGGGTCGATTGGTTTGACGGACTTGCCATGCTCCATTCGTTTGATATTTCACAGCAGCAGGTTCTTTATACGAACCGGTTCATCCGGAGCGAACAGTATTACATCATGATGGAACAAAAGAGCCTCGATTTCCCAGGGTTTGCCCAAGATCCCTGTCCAAAAGTATTTAAGCAAATTTCCCGGTTCATTCCACAAGAGATGAAAGGGATTGAAAATGCCTGTGTGACCATCCACAATTATGCGGATCAGATGGTCGCCCTGACCGAGGTGCCTCTCCCCGTTGTCTTTGACGACAAAACATTGCATACTCTCGGGCCCTTCCAGTTCAAAGATTCTCTCCAGAATGGCCAATGGGAGTCGGCCCATTCTTTGCGCGACCCCGCGTCAAGAGAGACATTCAATTACTGCATCCAATTTGGCCAAAAGAGCTCTTATGTCATATGGAAGTTGCAAGACCGCAGCTCCACCCGGGAAAAGATCGCTGAGATTCCCGTCGATCTTCCCGCCTATATGCATAGTTTTGCCCTAACGGAAAATTACGTCATCCTAGTGGAATTTCCCTTCCTCGTGAACCCTCTCGACCTGATGTTGAAGAAAAAGCCTTTCATATTCAATTACAAGTGGATGCCTGAGAGGGGCACAACATTTTATATCGTAAACCGCGCAAGCGGAGCGGTTACTTCGATCAAAGGGGATCCTTTTTTCGCGTTCCATCATGTGAATGCCTTCGAAAGGGATGGGAAAATATACATCGATATCGTCACTCACCCCAATGCCAATATCATCGATGCCGTCACGGAGCGCATCACCGACGAAGAGAAGGTCAAGGAAATTGAAAAAACTCTCTTCGAAAGATTCACGATATCGCTCCCTGAGCGGGCACTTTATCGCGAGACCATTTTTTCCAATACGACGGAATTGCCTCGGGTTCGGGCAGACCGGACTGCCCATGAGTACCGGTATGCCTATCTTGTTGACGCCACCTTCCCCACCTCTCTTCATGACCGGCCTCCTCTCTATAAAGTAGACACGGTGCAAAAAGCCGCCCTCAGATGGTCTCAAGCAGGATGTTTCCCTGGAGAGCCGATTTTTGTTCCCAATCCCCAAGGAAGGGAAGAAGATGACGGGGTTGTCCTATCTCTCGTCTTAGACTTTGCTCACAGCCGTTCTTTTCTCCTGATCCTCAATGCGAAAACCATGACCGAACTAGCAAGGGCAGAGACTCCCCATGCGATTCCAGTCGGCCTCCACGGTTATTGGAAAGATTGAGACTGTTATTTCAAAATGACGAGAATCTGGTCTTTAGTGGAGTCTAAGAACCCTGCAGTTCCTTTTGAAGATGCTCATAGGCATTTCTAATGAAGAGGAACGCTTCTTCCGCGATCTTGGAATTTTCCTTTGGCTGTTTATCAGGATGGATGCTGAGGGTGATCTTTCTGTAAGCCATCTTGATTTCATCGAGGGTCGCACCCTTTTCAAGTCCAAAAAATGAATAAAGATCTCCTGCCACAGGCTCTTTCCCCTTAGGCAAATGCTTTTTGAAGAGCTCTAACGCTGGGCTTGAAAGAGCGATCACGTCGTTTTCAAGCGCCACTGTCCTGCGTTCTCCCTTCATTTTCTTGAACCAATCTTCTATGATTTGTGCGCACTCTCTCTTCTCACGGGCCTGTTCCATGTCGAAAATGTCGGTTTTGTAGTGCTCCTCGTTTTTCTTGATCAAGCACTGTTGGACTTTATGTTCCTGCATTTCTTTCGAATAAACAACCGATTTTACTTTTTCAATAATTGGAGCCACCAAGACCCATGCACCGTCGAGCGTTCGAGTAGCACATTTCTTTGCAAGTTCAGAACGAGATTTTATATCGGTAACAACACGAGGCTCTCCGAACCGAAATTCTCCTCGCTCATTATAACAATGTATAATGTCCCCTTTATCGTTGCTACGGAAATTAGAGCAGTCAGGATAAGAAAATTCTGAACGCGTCAATTTTAAATACCTAAATGGGTTGTCACGATAACCTTCTGCGTGTTCATACTTGTTGTAGTTATTAAGATCTCCAAAACGATTACCTAGGATACATTTTATAGAAATAGCGGGATCACACTCATACAGCCCCCGTTGCACGGTAAGATCACAATTTTGGTGGTTTTTTTCTTCCCTCAATGATTTGCCCGTATTTATGACCTCATCGCGAACAGCCTGTTCTACCGACTCTTCCGTGCCATGAACTGAACATTGATAGGAGACAAACTTTATGCCAGATGCTGGCTCAGGCAGTAATTTGAAATTCATTGGGGAAGCTAACGAGGGCTTGACGCTCTGGACATCTTTTCCGCAGATTTTTTGAACGGCTCTCTCTATGGTTTGTAAAAGTTTTTTGTGATTCGTTTGTTCATTTTGATGAATTGCGAAACTGGCCGTAAAATGGATGTCGCGGGGAAGTTCTGGACTCGGGCAAAAAGAATGAACCCAACGAGAGGAAATTTCACCCCAGAGAAGAGAGACGATGGCCGGTGCTAAAGAGACCCACGGGCCCACTGTGACGGAAGTTAAAAAAAAGGTTTTACAACACGACGCTATATTTACAGAAGGCATACTATTACTCCTATTTTTTCGAAATATTGTATCATTTATTAAATAATTAGTAAATCATAAAATATAGTTGGTAAATTTTTTATTTATGATTCGGGAGTGTATCGATTGGATCTCACCTAGCATCCAACGAGATCATGACGCAAAGGGCCGTGATGATCACAAGGGAGAGGCGGAACATGCTGCGCGCCCAAAGCCGGTCGTTTTCCGCCTTGAACCCCTTCACCGTGAGGTAGAGCCATGCGGCGCTGAGAATCGAGGCGACGGCGACGTAAGAACCGCCGGCATATCCGAACGCCGTCAGGAGAAGCGTTGCGGCAGCGAAGGCGATCACGTAGAGAAGCATCTGGACTTTGGTCGCAAGGACGCCTCTTCGGCTCGGCAACGTAGGGATGGAGGCGGCGGCGTAGTCGCTTTGGCGGTACATCGCGATGGCGAAGAAATGGGGCATTTGCCAGAGGACGAGAATCGCGAAAAGGAGGAGGGCGCCAAGATCGAGCTGGCGGCTGACGGCGGCATATCCAACGACAGGAGGGATCGCTCCCGAAATGCTCCCGACAAGGGTCGCATGCATCGAACGGGTCTTCCAAAGGCTATAGAGGGCGACGTAAATGAAAAACCCGAAGGCGGCGGTGGCCGCGGCTAAATAATTAGTGCGGCTTAGGACCGCGATGCCGAAGAGGCCGAGAGCGATCGCGAAAAGGATCGCTTTCCAAGGGGCGATCAGCCCTCTTGCGAGTGCCCGGTTTTGGGTCCTTGCCATTTTGGCGTCCGAAATCCGGTCGATATAGTTGTTGAAGACGCAGGCAGAGGCGATGACCGGCCCAAGGCCGAGGAGCAGCAGCGCAAAGAGCCATGGGTCGATGCGCCCTTTCGACGCCAGGGCGAACCCGCCCGCTGTCGTAATCAAATTGCCCATGATGATCCCGGGCTTTGTCAGAAGGTAGTAGGTTTTGATCATGGCGTGTGAGGCATCAAGTTGTAGTTGAGATGATACATGATCCAGACAGAGCCCGCAACAATGAGCGCCGCGACGCCGATCATGAAAAGAAATACGGTCATATTCCAATCGGGTTTTTGATCGTGGCCAAGCTCGAAGAAGAGGGCCAAGAAGACCCCTCCTTGGCAAACCGCGATGGCAGCGACTGCAAGGTCAGAGCCCATCTTGGAGAAAAAATGCCCTGTGGCGGCAAAATAGGCCGTGAGTGTCAAGATGAGGCATCCGGCAAATCCGATGATGTATGACTTAAGCGTCCCTAGCATTATGTAGCTCCTACAAGATAGATGATGGCGAACATGAAAATCCAGATGAAGTAAGAGAAAAACCAAAAAAGTTTCAAGCAGGTCAGCCGTCTCAATGTGGTAGGGACGATCCCTTGCCGGTAAAGCTCATAGAGGAAAACGGCCATGAAGAGAAGGCCGAAAGCGATATGGAGCGCATGCGTGCCGACTAGGGTGAAATAAGAGCTCAAAAAGGCGCTCCTCCCCCAGCCATTGCCGGATTGAATGAGATCTTGAAATTCGCTAAAGACCATCGCTAAAAAGAGGGCCCCGAGCAAAAACGTTACGCCATACCAGCCCATGGTTTTCATTTTATGCCCTTTTGCGAGGCAAAGCATGGCGATAGCGCAGGTTAGGCTGCTGCCAAGCAAAAGCATCGTCTCGCCAAGAGCGTAAGGCAGGCTGAGAAGTTGGCTTGCTAGGGGACCGCCGTTCGTATTGTTTCGAAGGACTGCGTAAGTGGCAAAAAGGGTCGCGAACATAATGGCGTCGGTCATGAGATAGACCCAAAAACCGAAAATCGTATTTTTAGAAACCTCATGAAAGTGGAAATCGATAGGATGCAGCGATTCTTCTTTCATATCTCCCCTCTTTGCCCTTCGATTTTTTCAACCTCAGAAACTTGGACATAGGTATCGGTCGACCGGTCGGAGAGCCTTGCGATCAGGCTGGCGATGATCCCGACAAAACCAAGGATGGCAAGCCAGAGAATATGCCAGATGGCCGCAAAACCGAAGAGAAAGCTGAAGATGCCGACGTAAATGCCTACGGAAGTGCTCTTCGGCATGTGGATTCTTTCGTAATGGGGTTTTGAGCGGTCTTTGGGGGCGTTCTTCATCGCAAAGAAAGCATCGCGGGTTTGGACCTCTGGAATCAGGGCAAAATTATAAAAGGGCGGAGGGGATGCGGTGGACCATTCGAGAGTCCTCCCATTCCAAGGATCGCCGGTCGTATCCATGTTCTTTTTCCGATCCCTGATGCTGACGAGGATCTGCAGCGCCTGAAAGCCGATCCCGATGGCGATCACGATCGCCCCTGCAAAAGCGACAAGGAAAAGAGGGCGCCAGCCGGTAGAGAGTTCATAGTGGTCCAAACGCCTCGTCGCGCCCATCAGGCCAAGGATGTAGAGGGGGATAAAAGCAAGGAGGAACCCGAAGATCCAGCAAAAGGCGGCGTATTCACCATACTTTTCATTCAGCCGGAAGCCGAAGATTTTTGGCCACCAGTAGGTAAAGGCGGCAAAGAGGCCGTACAAGACGCCCCCGACGATCACCGAATGGAAATGGGCGACTAGAAACAAGCTGTTATGCACTTGAAAATCGAAAGGGGCGACCGCCATCAGGACGCCGTCCATGCCGCCGATCGTAAAGACGATGACAAAGCCCATGAACCAGATCATCTGGCTTGTAAAATGGACCCTCCCTCTTAGCATCGTAAAGAGCCAATTGAAAATTTTGACCCCTGTCGGCAGGGCGATGAGCATGGTCATAAAGGCGAAGAAGGCGTTCACATTCGCCCCGGCTCCCATCGTGAAGAAGTGGTGCAGCCAGACGATGAAGGAGAGAAACGCGATGGCCCCCATCGCCCAGACCATGGAGAGGTAGCCGAAGATCCGCTTTTCGGAAAAAACAGGGACGATCTCAGAATAGATCCCGAAGGCGGGCAAGACCAGGATGTAGACTTCAGGGTGGCCCCACGCCCAGATCAAGTTCACATACATCATGGGGCTGCCGCCGAAATCGGGAGTGAAGAAATGGGTGCCGAAGAGGCGGTCCAAGGCGAGCATGCCGCTCGTGGCAGTCAAGATGGGGAAGGCAAAGACGATGAGCACGACCGTGATCAAAACGGACCAGACGAAGAGCGGCATTTTCATCAGCGTCATGCCTGGGCAGCGCATCTTGAGGATCGTCACGAGAAAGTTGACGCCGCCAAGCAACGTGCCGGCTCCTGAGATCTGGGTGCTCCAGATCCAGTAATCGATCCCGACCCCCGGGCTGTATTCGACGCCCGATAGAGGCGGATAGGCGACCCAACCCGCTGCGGAAAATACCCCGACGCTCAGCGATAAGACAAGAAGGAGCGCTCCCGAGGCAAACAGCCAAAAGCTGAGAGAATTGAGGAAAGGAAAAGCGACGTCTCTGGCTCCGATCTGAAGAGGCACCAGGTAATTCATCAAGAAAAAGATGTATCCCATGGCGACAAAAAAGATCATGTTTGTACCATGTGCCGTGAAAAGCTGCTGGAAATGGGGCGAAGTAAGATAGCCGAAGTTATCGCCGACAGAAAATGCCTGCTGCGCCCGCATCATCAGGGCCTCGACGACCCCCTTGAAGAGCATCAGCGTCGAGACGACCCCGTACATGATCCCGATCTTTTTATGGTCCACCGATGTGAGCCAGTCGAACCAAAGCCATCGCCACCTTTTTTTATAGGTTAAAAAAACACAGATCGCGATCCCGAAAATCAGTGCGCCAACCCCGACCGCGGTTTCGATGATGTCGTGCTTGAACGCATCAAATGTCAGCCTGCCTACAAAAAAATCGTTTTGTTCCATCATGGGCTACATGTACTTCTTAATGATCCAATCAAATAGATTCTCGTCCCCTAGGACATAGAAGGCCGCCGGGTTATATTCGCTGGGCGCGGTTAGCTGTTTGTATTCCTGCAAGCCGAGGTTTTTTCCCATTTCCTTGACCGAATTGACCCAGCTTGCAAAATCGGCATCGGAGGTCGATTCGGCCGTGAAGGTCATGCTGGCAAAACCTTTGCCGCTGATATTCGCGGAAGAGCCTCGATACTGCCCGAGGCCGTTTGCGATCAAATAGAGCTCCGAGCGCATTCCGCTCATCGCATAAATTTGGCCCCCGAGATCGGGAATCCAAAATGAATTCATCGGAGCGTCGGATGTGATCTCGAAATGGACCGAGGTCTCTTTGGGAAACTGCACATAATTCACGCTCGCTATTTTTTGCTCTGGGTAAATAAAAAGCCATTTCCACTGGAGGGCGACCACTTGGATCTTGATCTCGTTTTTGGCCTTTAGGGGCCGGAAAGGGTCGAGCTCGTGGCATCCTTTCCAAGTATAGATTCCGAGAATGAGAAGGAGTAGCGACGGGATGCCCCACCAAACGCATTCGGCAAGAAGGCTGTGGTCCCAATCGGGGGTATGTTTGGCTTTTCCCTCGGCGCGATATTTCCAGCCGATGGCAAATAGGAGGATAAAGACAGGGATGACGACGATCGACATGAGCAAGACGGCAATCCAAAGAAGGTCCCGCTCTTTCTCCCCGACCCAACCCTTCGGGTTCAACACCGCGATATCAGTGACGCCGATAAAGATAAAAGCCGCCGCAGCGATCGAGATAAAGATCAGGAGAAGGAGAATGAATTTTGTTCGTGTGCTCATCGATGCAAAAAATTCCTTGCATCTTTTCTTACAGCAAACGGGGCTCGTTGTCTAGAAGATTATCGTTTCAAAGCTTTGCGGTAATCTTTTAGGAGGAAGTGGGCGGTGGAGACGCCTCCGGATGCCGATCCGACAAACCGGAGGAGGTCGTCGAGAATCTCGTAGCGTCTCTCGAGAATTTTCCGGTCGTCGACCAGACGCGCGCGGCCCAGGACCGTGCCTGCGATCTCGTAGACCTCATCCTGTGTGAGCCGCAAGGGATTCTCGCTCCATCGGAAAAAGAGGCGAAGCGAAATATTTTCAATCACGCCGCGGTCGACGTCTTGCTTGCAAGCGCCGCTCGTCCGTAGGGCCGTCAGATCTTTGTCCAATTTCTCATCGAGGATGCGCTCCACCATTTCGGGGGTAACGGCATCTAGGACGCGAACCATCATGGGTAGCGAGAGATAGACGTCGGTGATCAGCTGCATGATTTTCGCCATCCGTTCCTTCCCGCTCCCCTTAGTGTCCGCCATCGCTTTTTTCCAGTGGGCATTTTTCACGCACATTTTTTCGCAAAATTCTTGGGCTTTGGCAAGCGCGAGATCGAGCTTGGCATCGCTCAAAAGATCCTCAGGAATATGAAAGCCGCTGTGATTTTTTCGGCCCGTCTGTCCCCGAACGCCTTTTTTTAGATATTCGCGAAAGGCGGCAAAAAACTGAGCGGGGTCATCGAACTCGACGTGTTTGTTATTTTTCATTTTCGTA
>CAYTXY010000006.1:0-23608 GCA_964441355.1 uncultured bacterium | reverse complement strand
ACGCCAACTACAAGCGGATGGTGATCTACGGCTGCATCCGGGAAAACGCCCGCGCCGTGCGCCTGGGGGTCGCGAGCCATAACCTTTTCGATATTGCGTTTGCCATCCTTCTTCGGCTTGAAAACGAGGTGGAACCGTATGTCGGCTTCGAGATGCTCGAAGGGATGGCCGACCATATCCGCCGCGTCGTCCAAAAATTAACGGGGGACATGCTCCTCTATTGCCCCGTAGCGACAAAAGCCGAATTCCAACACGCCATCGCCTACCTCATCCGCCGCCTCGATGAAAATACCGGGCCTGACAATTTCTTGCGCCATGCATTCGGCCTCAAAGCCGGCACCGACGTCTGGGAGAGCCAAACTTCCCTTTTTTCTCAAAGCTGCGATGAAATTGAATCGACCTCGTTGGCCCCCCGCCGCACGCAAAATCGGTTGATCTCGCCGCAGCGGATCGATTTCGAGGCGCCGTTCGAAAACGAACCCGATACCGATTTCTCCTTGCTACAGAACCGGAAATGGGCCGAAGAGCTCTCGAATAGCTGGGAAAAGCGTAAGATCGAGCCGCTTCCGATTGCGATCGGAGGAAAACTCCTTTTCGACAATGCGGATGGCGTTGGCCATAGCCCATCGCATCCGGGAAAAACGCTTTTCCACTATGCAAAAGCGGATAAACATCATATCGACGCCGCCCTGAAATGCGCGAAAAAGCATGAAAAGGAATGGGCGGCAACGACCGTGGAGCACCGGAGCCACTTTCTTGCAAGAGCCGCGCAAATCATGCGCGAGCGGCGTGGGCTACTGATCGGCGCCATGATGCTCGAAGGGGGCAAGACGATCCCGGAATCGGATCCGGAGGTCTCCGAAGCGATCGATTTTGCCGAATATTACCGCAGGCAAATGGCGAAGATGGCCGCCATGAAAGACATCCGTTGGGAGCCGAAAGGAACGATTTTCGTCGCCTCGCCGTGGAACTTTCCTTGCTCGATCCCAGCGGGCGGAATCCTTGCAGCCTTGATCACGGGAAACTGCGTCCTTTTCAAACCCGCCTCCGACACCGTGTTCGTCGGGTGGCACCTCGTCAATGCGATCTGGGATGCCGGAGTTCCGAAAGAAATTCTCCAATTTGTCCCCTGCTCTGGCGAGGAAGCGGGAAGCGAGCTCATCAAGGACCCGCGCGTCAATTGCGTGATCTTGACCGGCGGCACAGAAACCGCAAGGAACTTCCTCAAACTCCGCCCCGACCTGGACCTGGCCGCAGAAACCGGCGGAAAAAACGCGATGATCGTCACAGCCCTTGCTGACCGCGATCTTGCGATCAAGGATCTCGTCCAGTCGGCCTTTGGCCACGCAGGGCAAAAATGTTCCGCCGCATCGCTTGCGATCTTGGAAGCGGAAGTTTATGACGATCCCCAATTTCGGAAGACGCTGCGCGAAGCGGCGGCAAGTCTAAAAGTGGGACTTCCTTGGGATCCCGCGACCAAAATGAACCCGCTCATCCATGAGCCGCGCGGCGTCTTGAAACGGGGGCTGACCCTCCTCGAGTCTGGGGAAGAATGGCTCCTGGAGCCGAAACAAGACCCGAGCAACCCATGCCTTTGGAGCCCCGGCATCAAATGGAATGTCAAACCCGGCAGCTTTACACACATGACCGAACTTTTCGGCCCAGTTCTGGCCGTCTTGCGAGCCAATGACCTACGCCATGCGATCGAGCTTGCGAATGCGGTCCCTTTCGGGCTGACTTCAGGGCTGCAAAGCCTAGACGAAAGAGAACAAGCTGTTTGGCTGGAAGATATCGAAGCCGGCAACCTGTACATCAATAGAACGGTCACCGGGGCGATCGTGCGCCGCCAGCCTTTCGGAGGAACGAAAGCATCGAGCTTCGGCAACGGCTCGAAAGCGGGCGGCCCGAATTATTTGCGCGAATTCATGAAAGCGACCCAATTCGGCCTGCCTCAAGAAAAGTGCCCCGTGAATGAATGGGTCAACAATCTCACCACTTTTCTCGAAAAGCTCGACCTCTCCGCGGAGCAGCTTGGCCTTTGGACCGGCAGCGTCTCCAACTACGCTTACTGGTGGAAACGGATGCGCCAAGACCGCGACCCCACGAAAATCGTGGGAGAAGACAACTTTTTCCGGTATCTGCCCCGCAAGGGGATCGTCCTTCGGATCGAGCCCCATTCCAACCCGCTGGATGCCCTTAGGGTCTCTGCAGCCGCCCTCACTTGCGGAGCCCAAATGGAAATCAGCTGGTCCTATAACGAGACAAAAGCGGCCGCCCTGAATTGGCTCGAGCTTGTCCCAGTATTGCGGGTGATCGAGGAGACCGAAGGGGCCTTCTTATCCCGCGTAACCCAAGGGAAAATGCAGCGAGTCCGGGTCCTTGAACACGCCTCCCCCGCCCTTCGCGCCGCCGCGGCCCAATCTGGGACACACGTCATCGACGCCCCCGTCCTGGCAAACGGCCGGCTCGAACTCCTCCATTTCCTCCGCGAGGTCGCCATCAGCATCGACTACCATAGATATGGCAACCTGGGTATGCGGGAAGGCGAGCTCCGCAAATCCATCTTGTAATTAAAATATTTAATTTACATGTTTTAATCCAGTTATACATTTTATTGTTTATAAAAACTTCAGTTTATATTATAATTATATGCGTGCATAAAACATAATTAACTATATACAAAGGAATATCTATGGCGCCTAATTCAATAAGACGCGGATCACCGCAGACAAGACCTACCTTGCCGTCCTCCAAAATCAACCAATTGGAGCAGGAAAATAGGATGTTAAGGACAGCGATCGGTGCGCAACAGTACAGAATCCAAGACCTTGAGATCGGCAATAAAACGAATCTCGTCGTTGCGGGTATTTTCACAGTGGCTGCCGTTGCCGGCGCCTATTATATTGGGGCGAATCCAACAGCTTTGGCCACGGCATACACCTTTGCCAAGGATATCCCTGGAATCGTCACCACCTTCGTTTCCAGCTACTTTAGCAAAACCAACCCATAACGAATTTTCCAACGGGGCCCTCTCTGGCCCCTTTCTTTTACAATTAAATTATTTAATCCAACACTAATTTTATTAATCAGAATTTACTGTTCACAATAAATCACAACTTCAGTATAATTAGAGCCGAAACAAGAACACCATAAACGTATTTACAAAGGAAAGACGTTATGCCAGTTACTGCAACAAGAAGAAACGGTATCGGCTCTGTCCAGTCAACAGTTGCCCGCAATACTGCCTTAGAAAAACAAAAAAAACTCCAAGATGCTTCTCGCAACAACACCGTGAGAAATATCGCGGTTGGAGTCATCACGGTTGGTGCCATCGCAGCTGCCGCCTACTTAGGCCGTGGCTACATTTTTGGTAATGCATCGCTTCCTACATGCCCAGCCGATGCCGCAGCTAAGGCTTGCGAACAAAAGTTTATCTCCCAATACAAGGGCACTGCTGCCGGTTCTCAATTTAGCTACGACTATTCGAAGCATCTTAAATCTGTGGATTTCAAGAAGTGCATAGCACAACAGAATATTGTATAGAGTATTAAATAAGGAAGGGATTAGATTCCCTTCCAAGTTCTGTGAACTATAAAAAAAGGGCCAATTTCTTGGCCCTTTTTTCTTTTTCTTCCCATCTTGCACTCTTCCGATCTATCCCGTAACATAGCCCCCCTTTATGGCTATCCTTATGTCCAAACGCACCCCCCAGCAACACAGAGCCGTCCCTATCGACCTATATAATTTTATTTTGAAACCATCCCCATATTTACTGCTGGCAACAAATCACAAAATATTATATAATTATATCCGAAAAAGACAACGAGTTAAAAAGGAGATTTTATGTCGCCAACTTCTGTAAGAAGAACCACCCTCCAGCCAACCCCTGGAACGCCAACCACGGATCTGGACCAAAAGAAAGATCAGGCCCGCGCCAGAGTGAAAAATATCGCTGTTGGAGTCATCGCCGGATTAGCCATTGCCACTGCCGCCTACTACGGCCATGGCTTGATTTTTGGCAATACACAACCCGATGTCAAATCCAGGATGTGCGAACTAGGGTTTATCGTGGATAGCCAAACGCCGGCAGAAATTTGGAACGCAAAAACGCTCAAGCACGAACCCAAGGTAATCCCTCTCCCCGGCAGCCCTGAATTTAAGAAGGCGCACTCCGACTTTTTAAATTCTGAGGCCTTTAAGACGTGTCTAGCACAAGATCCTGCCGGTAAAACTAAGGATCAAATAGAGCAAGGTAAGGCATTGATGGAGAACCTCGCTAAGTACTGTGAAGCCGATAAAACTCATTGGTTGTGTCGCGCCTAACCACAAAAAGGGCCATTTCTTGGCCCTTTTTCCCATCTTGTAGTCTTCCGAACGATCGCGTAACATAGCCCCTTTATGGCTATAGCTATGTCCGAAAACTCAACCAACAGCCTGAGCAAGCCGCCCAGACAATCCAATCTAATTTTATTTTGAAACCATCCCCATATTTACTGCTGGCAATAAATCACAAAATATTATAATTATATGCGAAAAAGACCCGAAATTAAAAAGGAAATTTTATGTCGCCAACTTCTATCAGAAGAACCGCCCTCCAGCCAACCACTGGAACGCCTATAACCGACCTAGACCAAAAGAAAGATCAGGCCCGCGCCAGAGTGAAAAATATCGCTATTGGCGTCATCGTCGGCTTAAGCCTTGCCACCGCCGCCTACTACGGCAATGGCTTGATTTTTGGCGGCAAAACAACCAAACCCAGCTTCTCATCTAAGGTGTGCGAATTAGGCTTTATCAGTACGAAGGGCATTGCCAAGTCATTCAGCAACGAGGGTGGAAGTACGAATGTGAAAGTCATAGATGTCGGTCCCGGATCCGAATTTGCCAAGGCGCATGCAGCCCTTTTAACTTCTAAGGAACATCAGGAGTGTGTAAAGGATTTTGAGGAGAAGACACCCTCCACGATATTCAACACGCCCTGTCATGAAACTACAAAAGATACTAAAGGCCTTGATGAATATTACAAATGTCAAGAAAGAATGAAGAAGGCGCCATCAGAGTTCCTTTCCAAGTACTGCGAAACCAATCCAACTCATTGGCTTTGCGTCTAACTAAAATCACAAAAGGGCCAATTCTTGGCCCTTTTTCCCATCTTGTAGTCTTCCGAACGATCACGTAACATAGCCCCTTTATGGCTATAGCTATGTCCGAACTCAACCCGCAGCAAGAGCGCGCCGTCCATCATGTCGAGGGGCCGCTATTGGTGCTGGCAGGCGCCGGGTCGGGGAAAACCCGCGTCGTGACCCACCGGATCGCCCATTTGATCGATTTGGGGATTCTCCCCTCCGATATCCTCGCCGTCACCTTCACCAATAAAGCGGCCGAAGAGATGAAAACCCGCATCCGGACGCTGAAAAATGCCCAGGTCCTCGCCTGCACCTTCCATAGCTTGGGAGCGAGGATTTTGAGAGAATCGATCGGCTCCCTGGGGTATACTCCCGATTTCACCATCTACGATGAAGAAGATAGCGAAAAACTCTTGAAAAGCTGCCTGGAAGAGTTAAATCTTGCCGGAGAAAAGGGGCTCTTGAGACAGGTGCGGGGCGAGATTTCAGCCGCGAAGAACGACCTCGTCGGCCCTGAAGGGATCAAAGACAACGTTACAAAGAGCGCTTACGAGCGGTATCAAAAAAAACTCAAAGAGTGCAACGCGCTCGATTTCGACGACCTTCTTTATCTGACCGTCAAATTGCTGGAAGGAGATGAAAAAGCGCGTGAAGAGTACCAGAATCGATGGCTGTTTGTTTTGATCGACGAATACCAAGATACGAACCTTGCCCAATATACCCTGGCTAAAATCCTTGTCGAAAAGCACCGGAATATCTTTGCCGTCGGAGACCCTGACCAATCGATCTATTCCTGGCGGGGGGCAAGATACCGGAATATTTTGAACTTCGAAAACGATTTCCCGGGAGCCCAAATCGTTACGCTCGATCAAAACTATAGAAGCACGAACACCATCTTGAGCGCTGCGAACGCCCTCATCCAGCATAACGGCGAGCGCTACGATAAAAAACTCTGGAGCCAGCTAGGTGCCGGCGCGAAAATCGGCCTGAACGTCTCCCAAAACGAGCGGCAGGAAGCGGAATTTGTCTCCGAGCGGATCCGCAGCCACCTCCGAAATGACGCCATCGCCTATGACGATATCGCCATTTTCTACAGGACCAATGCCCAGTCGCGGATTTTCGAGGATACGCTCCTTGCGCGCCAAATCCCTTACACGATCATCGGCGGCCTCTCCTTTTATGACCGGAGGGAGGTCAAGGACCTGTTGGCCTATCTCCGGATGGTCGTGTCGGACACCGACCTGATCTCGTTTTTGCGCACGGTCAACCTCCCGCGCCGCGGCCTTGGGGCCGCCGCTATCGAAAAGATCGCAGCCGCGGCAAGCGAACGGGGCATTGCGATCTTTCCTTTCTGTGAAGAGCTCCTCTCCCATCCCGGGCTTTGCCAGGGTCTCAAACTCGGCCAAAAGCAAAGGGAAGGGTTGCAAGACTATGTGCAGACCATCCGCCATCTTAGGAATAGACGGCCCAGCCTGAAAATCCATGAGCTCCTCGCCGAGGCGCTCTCGGTGACCCGTTACTTGCACTTTATCCAAGAAGATCCTGAAACGTTCCAGGACCGGAAGGAAAACTTGGATGAG
Organism: uncultured bacterium; assembly: GCA_964441355.1. Taxonomy (GTDB): domain Bacteria; phylum Chlamydiota; class Chlamydiia; order Chlamydiales; family SM23-39; genus CAIPFQ01. The sequence continues at coordinate 16,905 of CAYTXY010000006.1, read as the reverse complement.
CTGCTCGGGAAAGCCGTCGAGTGGGAAGAAGAGCGCGAAGAGCCGACCCTGCTCCAGTTTCTCGAAGAGCTGTCGCTTCGCTCGGCAGCGCGGCAAGATTCCCTCCTTCCATCGGTTAAGCTGATGACGCTCCACAACAGCAAGGGGCTGGAATTTACCCTCGTCTTCCTCGTCGGCCTCGAAGAGGATCTCTTTCCCCACATCAATGCGAAAGAGGACGCTCTTGCCTTGGAAGAAGAGCGGCGCCTCTGCTACGTGGGCATGACCCGCGCCAAGCGCTATCTGTATCTATGCGCCTCTATCTACCGCTTTATGTGGGGCGCGGCGCGTCTGATGCGCCTCTCCCGCTTCCTCAAAGAGATTCCGCTCGAGTACATAGAGAATTTTTCTCCCGCTTCCCAATATGAAGGAGAAGGGGAAGCATTCAGCACGGGCGACCGGGTTTACCACAAGCAATTTGGAGCCGGCGTCATCCAAGGGGCCGCCCAAACGTCGCTGGGATTGACCTACGAGGTCTATTTTCCTGAAGCGGAAACGACGCGGACGCTCGCCGCCAAATACGCTAAATTAGAAAGTCTGGACTAATCTTTCGAAGGCGCGCCTAGCCATCCCTAAGGTGATGAATTTTTTCCAATGGCGGTCGCGGAGCCTGAGCCCCCGGATATTCGGGATGAGGGAACTTGGGGTTACGACAATCCCTTTTGAGAAACTCGGCGCCCACATATTGGCCCACGTTTTTCTTCGGCAAAAAGTGAGGGTCGGAACTCCCACGGCTGATGCCAAATGCCCAAGGCCCGAATCGTTGCCGATCAGATACCCGGATTCATAGATGAACCGGGCCAAAAGATCTAAATTGGGAAAGCCCAGAACCTCAAACCCGAGATTGTGGACGTCCTTCCATTCTTCCCTTTCCTTAGCGCCTCCTGGAACAAATACCAATTGATACCCTTCGTCTTTCAAATGCAGGGCGAGTTTGACAAACTTTTCCTTCGGCCAGTTTCTTGTCGCGCGGGCGCTCGTCGGATGGATGACGACCCTCTTCGGGAATTTCCTAGCTTTTAGACCTGGAGGCGGTATGAAACCGTTGCTTCGGCTGATTTTAGGCAGGTGGAGGATCCTTTCGCAAAAAAGGCGTAAGTTTTCTGCGATCGATTGGCGAGGCTCGGTCAAGCAGTCGGAGTAATAGGGCTCATTGACGATATGCTTAGAGGGGTAGAGGTAGATCACTTTCAACCGTTCCGGGAATCTCCTCTTGCCCTCTTGGATCAGCTTCAAAACGAACTCATCCGTATCGTTTTGAACAACGAAGAACCAGTCATAGGACGTGAGAATTTTCGGCAGCTCTGACGGGGCCGGATAGGATTGGACCTTCAAATGGGGAAACCATTCTTGCATAGATCCGATCGTATTCTGGAACGTATCGACTTGCCATCCATTGAGCTGCAGGTTGTTCGATAAAACGAGGCAGTTGACCCCGTCTCCGAGCCCATTATGGCAAAATACTCCGGCTTTCGTTCGCATGGGATACCCAAATGACTTCAAAAGTTAGGAATATGCCAAGGAGGCGCCCTGAATTTGAGCCAGGCTTTGCGGCGCCGAAGCAGCTTAACTTGAATAAGTTAAGCGATGCAGGCGGGCTCAAAGGCAGTGGCTGCCCGACGAAGGCAGAAACCCACTTTTGAAGTTGTTTGGGTATAAACTAAATAATCAAAACACTTTAACGCAAGGCTCTTTTGTCCTTTTGAGGGGTATGATATGGGTCGGTTTATGAAAACGACACTCAAGCAAAACCTCCAGGGCCGTCTCGCGATGACCTTCTCTCTTGGCCAAGCCTTGACCCTCTTAGAGCTGCCGCAGCTCGAGCTGGCCAGCTGGCTTTTGAGCGAAATCGAGAAAAACCCCCTCCTTGAGCTGGACGCCCTATCGCCCTCTCTTCCCTTAAAAGGCGAAATCGAAGCGCCGAAGACCTTGCATCATCACTTGATGCATCAAATCCGCGAACGATTTTCGAGCCCGGAAGAGCGATCGGGCGCCCTCCATCTTTTAGAAAATTTGGATGAACGGGGCTTCCTTCCTGCATCGACACCCGATAGCCCGATCCTGACCCTTCTGCAAACCTTCGATCCTCCGGGAATCTTTGCCCGCGGCCTTAGGGAATGCCTCCTCATGCAACTCGAGCGCCACTCTCCCGCTTATCAGATCGTTGAGAGATGTTTCGAAGATCTGCTTCACGGAAGATTTAAGGCGATCCGGCAAAAAACGGGAGTCCGGGACCTTGCGCTTGCGATCCAAACGCTCGCGCGCCTAGAATGTAGGCCGGCAAGTCTCTTCAGGCAAGAGCCGCCTTTGCCCATCGTCGCAGACCTAATGATTTCGAAGAAAGAGAAGGTCTGGCTGATCGAATCGAATGATGAAGAATTGCCCAAATTCCATCTCCGGGCCGACTACTTGTCGCTCTCTCCAAAATCTCTCGAGGAGCAAGAGAACTTACGCAGATGGGCCTCTTCCGGCAAATGGCTTCTCAGGTCTTTGAAAAGACGGAAAAGCATCCTTCTGGAAGTCGGTTTATTTCTCGTGCGCAAACAAGCGGCCTTCCTCGAACAAAAAGGAGAGCTGCAGCCCCTCTCGACAAAGGAACTGTCGATGCGCCTTCATCTTCACGAATCGACCCTTTCGCGCGCAATGGCCGGCAAATATGCCAATACCCCGCGAGGCCTCCTTCCTCTCTCCTCTCTCATGGCCGCGCCATCCGAGCCGGCGAGACTCGCTCTCCAAAAACTCATCCGAGGAGAAGACAAGGCAAGGCCTTTCAGCGACCGGCAAATCGTCGCCGAGCTGCAAAAAACAGGGATGCGGGTAGCCCGGCGCACCGTCGCAAAATACCGCGCTGAACTCAAGATCGGGCCAGCGTCGCATAGAGTATTTAAAAGTACGAATTCACCATCCCGCCGGATATTTTCTAAATAAAGGCTGGGTCGACCATATTCCGCCCAGAGAGTCTTTCCAAAACGCGGACGGGAGATCGGTCGGGGAAGAGTAAGCTAGAGACCGGGATCAAGAATGTTTGCTCTAAAGCATATTGACCTGCAAGCGCCGCATGAGACACCTGGTCGGTAAAGACAGCCCAGCAGGAGTGGGGAGGAAATGACCAGTGGTCCTTTTTGCAATGCTTTTGAAAATCGGCATTTTCCTTCAAAAAGTTATGCAGCTTGAGCATGAAACAGTCATAAGGAGAGCGAAGGGGCGTCTTCACCCCCCAAGACCGGAGCTTCAGCTTCGATTTTCTCAAGATCCGCTCATAGAGGGAATAGCCGACAGATTTAGGAAAGGAGACCCCTTTTTCTCCTCCAAATTTTTCCGCAAGTGAAGCAAATGGCTCCGTTGTCATCCAATCTCGGCTCTCCCTAGGATTGATGTTGATGAAGAACCGCAAGATCCGGTTTCCATGAAGAGGACGAGTCGGGAAAGCGTCGACGTGAAGGAGGTCGTTTCTCGCTCTCAAACGAAGGTCCCTCCCTTTTTCTTGAAAAGGGCGGAAGCTCGCATAGTCCAACTTCCATTCCTTCTCATAGGGCTGAAGGAGCCCCGTCAAAAACTTCGTTGTCCGCTCCGAAAAGAGGCGCAGGATCTCCTTCAAGCGCTCTCCGCTCTCCGGATCGCCGTCATGATTCGAAAGGAGGTCCTCTTTTGGTTTGTAAGCGATATTTTTTCGTCCTTTCGATCGGCCCTGTTTTTGTTTTAAGAGAAACTCGATCTCCTCTTTCGGAAAAGGAAAGGGAATCGAAGGGAAAAAAAGGATATTTCCCTTCTCGAGTTCCCTGCAATATCGATGAGAGTCTTGTGCGTAGGGAACAACAACTTCAATTTTTTCAGCCATGCGTAATCTCTTTCAGTTATACTACTCCCGCCCAAAAAGTGTGAATCTGCCGGCGTCGGACAGCCACTGAATTTGAGACCCGTCTGCATCGCTAAACTTTTCAAGTTTAGCTGCTTCGACGCCGGCTTCGCCTGGCTCAAATTTAGGGCGCCTCCTTGGCATTTTTCACTCTTTTTGAACAGTCGCAGTATGCAATTTTTTGGGAAAAATGAGCCCCTCGCCTATTTTACACTGAGTTTCGCGAGTCTGCATCAAATTCCCTAAATATGTTACTGGCTTGCCAATCGAGACAAGCCCAGCCCCTACCGCTAGAGCGCCTCCCGTTTCTTTCAAGCGCTGGGTTGCAAATGGCGTGATGTCGGATCGCTTGCCATTCCATTCCACCAGAGTGCCGCCGCCGAGTGTCAATGCAGATAATGTTCCGCCGGAGTACCCATATTGAATGCATAGATCCCCAACCCATACAAGAGTAGACCCAAGGCCTTCGATGATATGGCCTGCTTGCTGCACCTTCTCAGCGACAAAGCCGGGATGTATCTCATATTTCATACAAGCGGTGGTAAAATTCTCAACAGTCGTCATAACGATCCAGGTGGAAGCGAAAATTGGATTTTAGTTCAAAAAAGTTTAAAAAAGAACCCCGGTCTACAGAGACCGGGGCGTAACATCGTTATATTTTAACAGCAAACTTTTTGGGACGCTTGAACTGGCGGTTGTCCACATTTCCGGTTACAGGTCTTGTTTAGTCAATCCGCTGCCTATACTACACAGAGTTTCGCGGTCCTGCAATATGTTCCCTATGTATGTGACTGGCTTTGCAATGACGGAAAGACCGAGACCTGCACCCAGAGCCGTTCCTGTTATTTTCAACTGATTGGTCGCAAACGGAGTGATCACGAAGTCCTTGATATGGGGTTCTTCTGAAACTAGAGATGCCAATAATTTTTGCACTTTTTCCGCTTCCCACACAGTGCCGGCGCCCAGCCCTGCTCCAGACAGCACTACGCCCGTCCACCCAAATTGGGTGAGTAGATACCCAAGATTTTCCAAAATATTTCCCATCGCCCCGATGGCCTTACCTGCCAGCAGCACATTGTCAGCGACAAAGCCCTGATGAACTTCATTTCTAATGCAAGCGGTATAAAATTTCGTTGGCTGTACCATAATAATCCTCAAATCCTATTTTTTTTCTCTCTCAAACCCTTCAGAGATTTGAGAGGCGGGAAGCGTATGGGAAGTTGGATTTTAGTGCAAAGAAATTTGAAAAGAACCCCCGGTCGGAAGTGACCGGGGAGTAACATCGTTACTTTTTAACAGCGGGAGCTTTTTGTGGCGCTTGAACAGGTGGTTTTTGCTGTTGTCCAGGAGCTTTGTTAGCTGGAGCCGCTGGTTGTTGTGGTTTTGTGGGTTGCTTCATGTTCATTTTTTAAATTCTCCTTTTTTGGAAAGCGACGTTAGCGAGAAATTCCCGACATCGCTATTCCTACTTTACGCCTTTCTTTAAAAAAGAGAAGGCTTTTTTATAAAGCCCTGCGGCTTAACGACTTACATTTATTTCAGCGGGACTTGCATTCGAAACCGTCACTTTTCCGTCCTTGTCGTATTTCCTTTTTTGGCCGATGGGAGCGTCAAAGGCGAAGGTTTGTTCGAGATAGGGCTTGCCGTCATCGTAATACTTATTGAACTTTCCATGGCGGCCGCCGTTTTGGTATTCCGCTTCAAAGACGAGAACTCCTTGGGCATTCCAGCTCTCGGAGAGCCCATCCAACTGATCGTTCTTGTAGAGGAAACGGGAGGCCAAGGCCCCATTGTCAAAATAGGTTCTTTCTTCGCCATTTTTTAAATCGTTGACATAGGGTGTGGTCCTAAAGGTGGCGCCGCTCGGGAAATAGCGTGTCTCAACGCCGTGCTTTTTATCTTCCGAAAACTCGACCGTCATCGCTAGTTTCCCATCTGGAGAATATACTTTTGCACGCCCCTCTTTCTTTCCATTGAGATAAGGGGTTTCTGCGATCCTGCCGCCCCGTTCGTTATATTCGCAAAAAACACCTTCAAGACGGTCATTTTCAAACTGGGCCGTCAACGCTTTGATTTTTTCCCCTTTTGCATTCGGCGGAAAATAGATTGCATGGGGGCCGTTCTTAAAATTGTCTTTGTAGACGGCTGTGATTTCTCGCCCGTCTGGCGCCCGTTGGAAAAAGAGCCCCTCTAGTTTTCCTTTCGCAAAATGAGCTTCTTCGATCAAATGCCCTTGATCATCCCAAACCTTCTTGAAGCCATGCAGCATCCCATGTTCATAGCTCATCTCCGTTTGGATTTTCCCGTCGGGGAAAAAGGTCTTTTGATCCCCGTGAAGCTGGCCGCTCTCATCGTAGTGGAAAATATGGGCTAAGATAGACTCAAAGCCCTCCTTTTTCGGAAAATATTGGATATGTTCGCCGATTGGCTTGCCCTTATCGAAGCATTGGGAAAGCTGGACAGTCCCGTCGGCAAACCATTGGGTCGCCGGGCCATCCAAGGCATCGTTCAAATATGTGAAGAGCCTCTCCGGTTTTCCATTTTTGAAAAACCATTCTTCTTTTCCATCCTTCTTTCCATGGTTGTAATGGATACGGCTTTTGATCTGATCCTTTTCCCACCAAGTGAGAACGAGGCCATCAAGGCCGTCTTGATCGACAAGTCCTTCGCAGATTAGCTCTCCCTTCTCATTCCACTCGCGCTGCCATCCTTGTTTGACACCTTTTGCAAATTCAACCCGGAGCTTCATTTCTCCATTCTCATGCCATTGAGAGTGCACGCCATCGGGAAGGTCGGCTTGAAAATAGGTGTCGGTCTTGCGGTTGCCGTTTGGATACCATTCCCCCATTTGCCCCTCTTTCAGACCATCGGCAAAGGAGGCGCGCAAACTCAAAACGCCGTTTTCAAACCATTCTTCGTGCAAACCATTTCGTTTGTCCTCTTTGTAATGAGTTCGAATTTTCAGCTGGCCTGTGGGATAATAATCCTGCTGCTCGCCATCATATTGCCCAGCTTTATAAGAATACTCGGACTTCAATGTTCCATTTGGGGTCCACTCCAAGACTTGCCCCTCTAATTTTCCCTCGGACATCGAATACTGGCGGACTTTTACCCCTTCTTGATTGTACTCCTCAATGGGCCGCAAGAGATTCCCCTCTTGATCGAATTCGGCCTTGTACGCGAGCTTCCCTTCCTCATACTCCCTCGAGTGTTTCCCCACAGGTTTGCCTGAGGAAAAAAGCCCTCCGCCGAGGAGCTGCCCCGACACACCGAAAAACTGCTCTTGGCCATGTTTCTTCCCGATTTTGTAAAGAGCCCGGTAAGACTCCTTTCCGTTCGGATGATAGCGAAGATGGGTGCCGACCGGACTGCCTTCTCGAAAATCGGCCACTTCCATCATATTTCGATGCTCGTCATAGATGATGACGGCGGGGTTCTTGCCCTCCCCATGAAGGAGGCCGTTTTGGTAGCGGCGCTCTAATTTCAATATCCCCGAGGGATACCACTCCTGAGCAGCCCCATGGAGCTTGCCTCCTCGAAAAGGCGTTTGTTCGGCCTTAGTTCCATTCTCATAGTACCGGATCAGATCCCCATCGATCTGGCCATTTTTGTAAAAAACCTCTTCCTTAAGTTGCTCGTTTTCGAAAAAGGTCCGAGTCACCCCATCGAGGATTCCGTTGACATATTCACTGGTGGCGGAAATCTTCCCCGACGGATAAAACATCCGGCTTGTCCCATTGATAAGCCCATAGAGATACTCGGATGTATGCTGAATTTGTCCCTCTGGGGTTAAGTCAACTCTCGCCCCATGGGGGACGATGGGAGAATTCCAGGATTTCGCTCCCGGAGACTCTGGATCGACGACGACGACATCCATCTCGCTCCGAATACGGCCTGTCTCATAAAAGAAGATCTGCTTAACGGGTTTCTCTCCCCCTTCGAGAAGCGGTTCGTATAAAAGAATCGATTCAGGGATGCCATTCGACGTTGTTTTCACGATTTCTGTACGCCAGTTAGGCTGCCTTGCCTTCAAAGAAACCGCCAGGGAAGAACCGGGGGGAGTCCCATGGTTTGCTTGACCCCCGGGGAGGGCCGTAGCCGCAAAGAAAACCGCTAAGAAAACTAAAATGATTCGTTTCATAAACAACTCTAGAATGTGATTGATGGCATCCTAAAAGAAAAATTAAAAAATCTCAAGCAATAAAGGTTTTGCTGGGATGGCCAGGTTCTTCCTTAACAAGGCGGGGAACCCCGAAGCCTGAGATCCCCTCGCGGCATACCCGAATCAGCTCTGGCCCCACTTCTTTCGGAGTGGCAAAATGGGAGGTTCCTTCGACGGGGTCGAGTTCATGGAGATAGTAGGGGATAATTCCTGCATTCATGAGGGCTCTTGAGAGCTCTATGAGGACTTTAGGATCGTCATTCACCCCTTTGAGGAGCACCGACTGGTTGAGGAGCGGAATCCCAAGGGCGGCGATTTTTTTCAGCGATGCGGTCACTTCCGGGTCAAGCTCCCGAGGATGGTTGCAGTGGATCACGAAAAATATTTGCTTCTTTACTCTCGCGAGAATCGAGAGAAAAGAGGCATCGATCCTTTCAGGGATGCCGATCGGAAAGCGGGAATGGAACCGGATCCTCTCTAAATGGGGAATGGCGCCCAGCCTCTCGAAGAGGGAAGAGAGCGCCTCATCGCTTAAAGATAGAGGATCGCCCCCGCTGAGAATCACCTCGGAGATACAAGCGTCGGAAGAGAGATGGGCAAGTTCTTCTTCGAAGCCGACTTTATCCTTTTCATAAGGAAAATTTTGACGGAAGCAGAAACGGCAGTTCATGGCGCAGGAGCTCGTTGCGATGAGAAGCGCTCGGCCGTTATATTTTTGGAGGAGCTTCTTGGATTTTCGAAAGGAAGTGTCTTGAAGCGGCTCGGGAGTAAACCCCGGAGCCCAAACCGTTTCTTCGACGAGGGGGACGAATTGGCGCAAGATCGGGTCATCCAGGGTGTTTTTGCCGATTTTATCTGCGAGCCTTCGGGGTAGGTTGAGGGAGAAACGAGGGGAGGATAAGATCCTTTTTCGATGGATCTCGGAAAGTTCCAGAAAATCGAGAAGAGGGGGAATGCGGGTAAAATTTTCTCTTTGGATCTTTCGCCAAAGAGCCACAGAGGAGGCCATGGGGGACGATTTTAGGGGACCGCAACGCCGATGTCAACCTTATCCACAAGGTTATGTAAAGCGGTTTTACATTTCTTGGATCCCGCGTGGCGGGAGATATCCGCTCCCAGAGAGGAGAGCTTGCCGACGAGGTCTTCATAGCCTCGGTCCAAAAATTCGACATTGCTGACGACGCTTTCTTGGGAGGCGAGAAGGGCGGCCATGATGTAGGCGAACCCTGCGCGCAAATCGGGGATCCAGATATCGCGCCCTTGCAGGGGTGTTGGGCCTTTGATGACCAGGCTGTGGAGGTGATTGTTTGAGGCGAAACGGCAGAGCCTCCCTCCTAGGCACTGGGTGAAAAGTTCGATGTCCGCTCCCATTTCTTTGAGCGTCTGCGTGTACCCGAACCGGTTTTCGTAGACGGTTTCGTGGATGACCGATGCGCCCTTCGTTTGGGTCAAAAGGACGGCGAAGGGCTGCTGCCAATCGGTCATGAATCCTGGATGGACGTCGGTTTCGAGATGGAGCCCTCCACGAAGGGGACCTTCATAGAAGAATTCGATTCCCGTTTTTTTTACGGTGAAACCGCCCCCGATTTCCCTGATCTTGTTGAGAAATGCGATCATATGCAGGTGTTCTGCCCCCTCGATGAAGACGCGCCCTTTCGTGGCGATCGCCGCCATCGCGTAGGAGGCGATTTCATTCCGGTCGGGAAGAACCGTGTGTTCGACCTCATGGAATTCACGGGCCTCTTGGATCCGGATCGTCCGGTCGACGTCGACCATGATGTTCGCGCCGAGTTTTTGCAAGAAAAGGATGAGATCGATGATCTCAGGCTCGATGGCGGCATTCTTAATGAGAGTCGTCCCCTTCGCTCTCACTGCTGCCAGGATGGTATTTTCCGTTGCGCCGACAGAAGGATAGGAGAGCTCGATGACCGCGCCTTTCAATCCCTCATGGGCTTGGGCGAAATAGGCCCCTTCCTTTTTCATTTCGCGGTATTCGATCGTGGCCCCTAGTTTTTGGAGGGCGTGGATATGAAGGTCGACGGGGCGCGCGCCGATCAGATCGCCGCCGATCGTCGGAACGATGATATCTTCATCCGTGCGCCCGAGCATGGCGCCGATCATCAAGATCGGAATGCGGTTGGATCCCGAATAACGCTGAGGGACGTAGGACGTTTTCAGTTCGGGGGTGAAAATCTGGATCGTCTTACTCTTTTTATCCCATTCAACCCTTGAGCCGATTTCCCGGCAAAGGTTGACGGTGATCTCTACGTCTCCGATATTTGGGACGTTATAAAAGGTGCATTTCTTGTCCGAAAGAAGGGATGCGACGAGGAGTTTGGTGATGGCGTTCTTTGCGCCCGCAGCTGCAATTTGTCCTTGAAGAGGCTTCCCTCCCCGCACTTTTAATTGGTCCATCAACTCTATGATCTACAACTTTGAATTTTTTCTCCATATTTTCGAAACTTCTCAAAAACGGGAAACTCTCCGGTGGCAGTAGGGTTCTTGCCCATTTTTGCCGTAATAATGCTGATGGTACTCTTCTGCCGGATAAAATGGCCCGGCAGGCACAACTTCCGTCTCGATATGGAGCTTTTTCCGCCTCAACTTCTCGATCAAAGCATCCGCAATTTCTTTTTGCTCTTCGGTCAGATAGAAGATGGCGGAGCGGTATTGAGGTCCGATATCGGGCCCTTGCCGCATCTTCTGAGAAGGATCGTGGATCTCGAAAAAGAGTTTTGCGACCGTTTCGAAATCGGTCTTGTGTGGATCGAAGACCACTTCGACGACCTCGGCGTGTCCCGTCTTTCCCGTACACACTTCTTCATAGGTGGGATCCGCCACCTCACCGCCGGCATACCCGACGCTTGTGCTGATGACTCCGGGAAGCTCCAACATGAAATATTCCACGCCCCAGAAACAGCCGCCGGCAAAAAGAGCCCGTTCATAGCCCTCCTCGGTCTTGGCGGGGACAAACCGGAGCGAGAGAGAATTTACACAGTGGCGTAAGTTTTTTTTCGTGAGCCACTCCCCTTTAAACACATGGCCCAAATGGGCGTGGCAGCGGCGGCAGAGAATCTCCGTCCGTTCGCCATCGGGATCGGGACGTCTGTCCACCGCGTCCGCAATTTCCCCATCGAAACTTGGCCATCCGCAATTCGAGGGGAACTTTTGGGAAGAGAGAAACAAGGGGGCATCGCACCGTTTGCAGACATAAATTCCCGCCTCCGCGGTCTCATTGTAAGCGCCGGTTCCCGGGTGCTCGGTCCCCTGCTGCTCGATGATCCACTTCTCTTCCTCATTCAAACGATGATAACGATGCATAACACGACTCATAATCCCACCTTATTTAAGTATAGAGAGACCCCTTGCTTCGGCGAAAAGGCCAAACGCATCGAGCGGCCGGGAAATTTCTTTTCTTGGATTTGGAGCGCCGCCCAGCTCATCGTTTTGCGGGCGTTGATTTCAACGATGGGCTGCAGCCTCTCTTTACCTTCCCATCGGTATACAAATGCATCGATTCCGAGATGGCCGAAAAATCCGAGCTTGCTCACTTTCTCCAGAATCGGTTTTGCAGCCGCAAGGTGCTCCGCGAGAGCCCATTCGTAGGCTCCGAAGATCTCACCCTTAGCCCCGGCGAAAGTGGCGCGGTAGCTGCCGTTCTCTGCATTTTCAAAAACAGTTGCGCCCAGCAGTACGGTATCCTTCCATTGCGTGCTGAAGTCTATCGTCCTTTCGACCCAAGGCTCGCCGATGACTTGTAACCCTTTGCCAAACTCTCTTTTGAGAAAAGCAGCTAAATCGCCTTTGCCCGGAATGTGGAAATGGCCGCGCCCCGCGGTGCCGAAGGCCGTTTTCAACACTTTTTTCCCAGGGGTCTTCTCGATCCACTCCAGTACTTCTTTTTCGGTGTAAAGCAAGGAAGCAAACGGGAGTGTCGGCGAATGGGAAAAGGAAAAAATTTTAGAATTCACAGTTCGGACCGTTTCCCAATCGGGGATCGAATAGGGGATCCCCCGATCTTTTGCCCAGGCGGCAATGGCTCTCGATGCCCCCCAATCCTCGATCCTGCCCACGGCCAAGGGGGCGTCCATCAGGTCGTCTCTGAGAACCAGGTCTTCCGAGGAGGCGTATTGTAAGGGGAGGGTCTGGAGCATCCGCACTACGGGATGGGAGCGCATCCAGATGTCCAAGGGTTTCTCAAGGGGACTTTCAAGCTCACTTTCAAAAAAAGTATTACAGATATGAAGGGTGGGTGCGCGCGACATTTAACCCCAATTATGCCATAATCTCCTGATCATGCAAACCAAGCACCCCATAACCCGTACCGGCATCGGCCAGGACAGCCACCGGTTTCTTCCAGCTGATTCGTCGAAGCCCTGTATTGTCTGCGGGGTGATTTTCGATGGAGTGCCGGGGCTCGATGCAGACTCCGATGGAGATGTCGTCTACCACTCGGTCTGCAATGCGATCACCTCGCTCTCCGGCGTGCCGATTTTGGGAGGGATCGCAAGGGATCTTTGCCGCAAGGATGGGATCACCGATTCGCAGGTCTATCTAGAGCATGCGCTCCAAACTTTGCATCCGCAGAAAATCGTCCATCTCGCGATCACGATCGAAGGGAAACGCCCCTACTTCGAAGACCGGATCGAGGCGATGCGGAAGAAAATCGCCCGCGTCCTTGCCATCCGCCCAAACCAAGTGGGGATCACAGCGACCTCAGGCGACGGCCTGACAGACTTCGGCTGCGGCGACGGACTCATGTGTTTCTGCATCCTTACGACGGTGGAAGAATAGGATTATCCATCCGGGTGATGTTGAAAGTGCAATATTTCCCTTCGCATGTCATGTATCGAGGACAATCCTCTTTGAAGATTCTCTTAGCATATTGATTGATATCTTTAAGCTCTCGGAATTCGTAGTTGTCCCCGAGTTCCCGATCCATAACCAAAAGCCTGGTTGGTACTGGACATACCTTTGTAAGATCGGGACAGTCTTGTCGTTTCGAGTCCAAATTCGCTAAAGCGAAAAATTTTCCGAACGTTATGTAATCAACCTTCTTATCCTGAAATGCATCGGGTATCATTTTCGGATCCATGTTTTTTAAATAGTTCTCTACTTCTTCCAGAGTGTTCATGGACAACATCGCCTCGAAAAAAGCACTCGTCTTCAAGCACTCTTCCGAACAAACCGCGTTCGGCGCTGGGGGCGAGGGCTCCTGATTCTCAACGGCATTCTTGCCACCCTTAGGCTCTTGATTGGGTTTTGGCGGCGGCGGTGGGTTGTTTGGCGGTGTTCTAGGTGTCGGCGCCGATCCCCATCCATTTGCAACAAAGAAGACGGCTGCTGCGCCCGCGACGGCAAGAGCGGTATAAAGGAGAGGCCTTTGCCAGGAAAAGCTTTCTTTCTTTTTTGCACTCCCATGGCTTGGAGCCTGGAGGGCAACATGCGGCACACGATTATTAATAATTTTGTTGACTGTCATAAATTTTTATCCAATTTTCATTACAAATGGCTTTTATTTAAGCTCATTCATCAAATCTTTTCAATGTAAAAAAATTTAATAGCGATGGCCTGACAGATTCTGGCTGCGGCGACGGACTCATGTGTTTTTGCATTCCGACGACGGTGGAAGAGTAGGCATCTACCCTCCTATGCCCTGTTGAGCAGGGAGCGGAATGTGGATTCTAAATTGAACCCTGTACCCCAAACACGTATTGATCTTGGGTCCTTAGTTCCAAAAAACCTACTCCTTTCTTCTCTAAAAGAGTGTGGAATGTTGACTACCCGGCTAAAGTTCTTCTGAGGGCAATATTTTCCTTCGCATGACATCCATATAGGACAATCCTCTTTGAGGATTCTCAAAACATATTTATTGATATGCTTACAGTTAGAAATCTCATACTCAGCAATACTCGGTGGTGTTTCGTTCAGTGTTTTCATGATAGAACTATACGTAACCGGTGCCTGCCCTAGCAGTACCCCTGGGAATGGGTGATGATTCTTCTCACTTTCTTTTAGCGATTGCAGCAACAATTGTCGGACGGAGTGCTTATTCACAACATCCTCTACAGTTTCGGGAATTGCTGTAACTGCCCCTTCTCCCGGAATGCAATGGTAGGTTGGGGCAGGACATACCTTTGCAGGGTCTGGACAATCTTGTCGTTGGTTGTCCCAATGTATTTGTGCGACATATCGACCCACCGCTATGTAATCCATCGTCGGATTCACATGAAAGATATCAGGTACCTTTTTCGGACCCATGCTTTTTAAATAGTTCTCTACTTCTTCCAGAGTATTCATAGACTCAATCGCGTGCAGAAAATCAGTCAATCGCTTCCAGCTTGGCGACGACGGCTCTTGGGCTGGTTGCACTGGCGCGGCATTGCCATTCGCACCGGCATTGTTGCCACTATTAGGCCGTGGATCGGGTTTTGGCGGCGAGGGTGGGTTCTTTGGCGGTATTGGAGGCGTCGACGACGATCCCCATCCATTTGCAACAAAGAAGACGGCTGCTGCGCCCGCGACGGCAAGAGTGGTATAGAGAAGGGGCCTCTGCCAGGAAAAGCTTTCTTTCTTTTTTGCACTCCTCTGGTGTGGAGACTGAACCACAACGCGGGGAACGTGGGTATTAATAATTTTGTTGACCGTCATAAATTTTTATCCAATTCTCATTACAAATGGCTTTTATTTTAGCTCATTCATCAAATCTTTTCAATGTAAAAAATATTTAATATACGTCGGTGAGATACCGTTTCTCAGCGCGGAGCCGCTTGACGTAGAGGTGGGACTCCTCTTCCGTCATGCCTCCAACTTCCCGCGCGATCCGGTGGAGCATCGCGTCGACGTCTTTGGCCATCTCTTCCGCATCTCCGCAGACATAAAAATAGGCCCCTTCTTGGAGCCAAGCCCAGAGGCTTTTTCTCTCTTCGTACATTTTATGTTGGACGTAGGTCTTTTCGGCGGTGTCGCGGGAAAAGGCAAGGTCAAGCCTGAGGCGGGCGGCCTTTGCGAGCTCGGTGAAAAAGGGTTCGTAGTAAAAATCCGTTGCCCGGTTCCTTTCCCCGAAAAAGAGCCAATTGCGCCCCGTGGCGCTTGAAGCGAGCCGCTCTTGCAAAAAGGCGCGGAAAGGGGCAACCCCTGTGCCGGGGCCAATGAGAATGATCGAAGCTCCACCGTCATCAGGAAGAGTAAAGTGGTTCGAGGGCTGGAGATAAATCGGGATAGGGGTCATGCTTTCCTGTGCATAGCTGCAGAGGAAATAGCTGCCGATCCCTTTGCGGATTTGGCCATTGGCAACGTAAGTCACATAGGCGACCGTCAGGTGGATCTCATCGGGAAATACGAGGGCTGAATTTGCAATCGAATAGAAACGGGGAAGAAGCGGCATCAATTTTGAGATCGAGGAGAGATCCGGAGCAGCATGCATTCCACTCAAATCGAGCAGGGAGTGGGTATGGAGAAATTCGGATAGCTTTGCTTTGTTTTCAGGAAGAAGCAGAGGATTTTGGCCGCACAGCAACCTAAAAAATGGGGCATGGACACGGCTGATGTTGGCTTTATGCACAAGAAAGTCTCGGAGGGGTGATGTTGCGTTTTCTCTTGGATCGAAAACCGTCTCGGCTCCAGAGCGCCCCCATTTTTTAAGGATCGCATCGACCTCTTCAGGATCGTTCTGGACAACGACCCCTATGCTGTCGCCGACCTTGTAGGGAAATTGCCCCCTTTCGATCTCCAAAGCGATATGGTAGGTTTTTTTCGTTGAAGCGGAACCGGTCAAAAGGCTCCGCTCTTTAATCCGTGAAAAGAAGGGGCTCGTTCTTGAATAGTTTTTTATAGACAAGGGGGAAATTCACGGTTAGAGTGCAAATTTTGGGGGGAATAGATAATGATGAAGGTACTGGCCATAATGGGTTTATGTTTCCTGCTCACAGGGTGCAGCGACGGGAACCACAGCCGAGGCTACGTCATTTCTAAAGCGCAAGTCGAACCGGAAGCGGAAAGCGCTAAAGAATAACCCGCTAGCTTTTGGCGGCCCCCGCCCCCGCGATCATTTCGCGGCAATTTTTCTTGTCCCATCCTTTCTTGAGTAGATCCATCCGTTTGTTCGAAATCCCGCCGAGGGATTCGATCGCTGTGAGAAACCGGACTCGGAGGATATCTTTGCCAAGAAGCGTCGCGGAATCGAAAAGAGGAGGTCCCATGTGCTTGCCCATCACCGCCGCAAAAAGAATGTGCATCACCACTTTTTTATGGTGGACGCCGAATCTTTCGGCCGCTTCGCGAGAGGCTTTTTCAAGGCCGCTTCCGCTCCAATCTTCCTGTTCGTCGAGGTTCCAAATGATCCCTTGGAGGATGCAACTCACGACATCCGGAGCCGTCTCCTTCGGGCAAAGGAGCTCAGGGGTATATTTTAGGTCGGAGATGAAGAAAAAGTCGCAAAGCTGCATGAAATCGGTAAAAGTCTTAATCCGCGTGTGGACAAGCGGCATCAGCTTCAGCATGAACTCCACATTAAATTTCCACTCGTAGAGGCGAGTCCAAAGCTGATTTTCGGGAATCGATTCGATGATCTTCTTTTGATTGACCCAAGCGAGCTTTTGGATGTCGAAGAAGGCGCCTGAAATGCCGATCCGTTTCGGGTCGAATTCGCGGATGATCTCGTCGAGGGTGTAAATCTCCCGCTCTCCGGGCATGCTGTAGCCCATAAGAGTGAGGAAATTCACGAGCGCTTCAGGGAGATAGCCGCTGTCTCGGAAATAGAAGATCGATGTCGGGTTTTTCCTTTTCGAGAGTTTCTTGCCTTCTTTGCCGAGGAGGAGCGGCATATGCATGAATACAGGAGGCTTCC